>JBILVH010000183.1:0-4267 GCA_044370555.1 Candidatus Nanopelagicales bacterium | reverse complement strand
GGTCAAGTCGTGGTCGGCCTGCACCCCGAGCCTGACCTTGGCCTCGTCGAGTGCGCGGGCGAAATCGTCGCCCTCCATGTGGAGCACCGTCTTGCCGAACATGGAGATCAGCCGCCGGTAGGAGTCCCAGGCGAAGCGGGCATCCTTCGTCACCGCGGTGAGCCCTTCGACCGAGTAGTCGTTGAGCCCGACGTTCAGAACCGTCTCCATCATGCCCGGCATGGAGAACTTGGCGCCTGAGCGCACGCTCACCAGGAGCGGGTCGGTGACATCCCCGAGCCTCTTTCCCACGGCGTCCTCGAGTCGCCGGAGTGCCATCGTGACCTGCACGCGCAACGCCGGAGGCACCTCACCGGCAGCGAGATACTCGCGGCAGGCCTGGGTCGTGATCGTGAATCCCGGGGGCACGGGCAGGCCGAGGCGGGTCATCTCCGCCAGGTTCGCGCCCTTGCCACCAAGCAGGTCGCGGTCGTCCTTGCCACCCTCGCTGAAGTCGTAGACATACTTCGTCGTCACGCGGACCTCCTCGCTGTGCCTGTACCCGCCACCGGCGCGGGGGATGGCAGGCAACGCTAGTCGTCCAGCGCGGCCGGACAGCAACGGGGAGCCGTGCAGCGGCTCGTAGCCGGGACCGATCACGGTCGGGGCAGGCGTTTCTCGAAGTGCTGGTAATCACTGTGCTGCCAGCGTCCACCCCACGTCCACCCGCGTCGCTCCAGTAGGCGGACCAGCGGGTGGTCATCCGTCAGCACGCCCCGTCCGCCGTCCCGGCCTTCCGCGAAGGCCGAACCGGCTAGCGGCAGGGGGCCGCCCGGCCCGACATACGGGTTCTGGACGGGGTTGACGTCGATGGCCAGGCCGCGTGAGTGCAGGGCCCATACGGTGGAGTCACCGATCGGTCGGCAGTTGAATCCGCTGGTCACATTGCGGTCCATGAGGACGCGGTCGGAGTCCCGCGGTGTGGAGCCGCGGCCGTAGGCATCACGAGCCTCGGCCAGCCCCTTGATGGCGAAGCGTAGCCGCGTTGCCGCGTTGAAGAACGCGACCACATCCGGCACCACGCTTCGGTGCACGACGATCGAGCCACGCTTCGTGCGCCCACTGAAATTGACGAAATCCACGGTGACGCGTCGCAGTTCGCGCGGTGCCACGGGGCACCCGGGTCTCCAGGACGAGCCGAGGTCGGCGCGCGTGAGTGCACCGGACACGGCTGGTCGCGCTGCTCCGCTACCCGCGAACGCGGCTGGTGCAGTGGCAACGGCCACCACAAGTGCTGTGCACATAGCCACACCCACGCTGACAAGACGTACGCCGATCATCAACAACCTCCGTGAAGTCACACCTCCCCGACACCGTGAGTTACCCGAACCCCGCGGTGCTAACCGTGTCGTTGCCGCGCCTCGGATCCCTCCAGCCACCTACAGTGACCGCATGCGCACGTGGGCCGCCGTCGGGATCTTGATGGTCGGGCTGACGTGCGCGGCCTGTGGTGCGCCGGCACCGATGAGCGATGCCGACTCTGGCCAGCCGGCCTCGGCGGCCGCCCCGTTGACTGGATTCGTCGGTTACGACCGGATCCGGGTGGAGGTTCAGGAGGACTTCGTCGCCGACGACGAGCCGTTCGTCGCGGTCCTGCGTATCCGGTCGACGACGGGCGTGCCCAACAGCACTAGGTGGGAGTGGGTCACAGCGTCGCCATCTGAGACTGCAGATGTTGACGAGGGGGAGACGGTCGACATCCCGAACGACTCGGGCGATGCGTGGTTCACCGATTCCTTAGCGGTGCGCACGCTCGACGAGACGCAGATGATCGGAATGGACACGATCCTCACCGCGGACGTCATGGTCAGCGTCGCGTTCGTGTTCGAGGGTGACTCCGGCAGTCCGGCGGACGACGTGCGCATCCTGAAGAGCTTCACCGACCCCATCGTGAAGAGCATCGCGGGCATCGTCGAGGGAGCGAAGATCCCGTTCTCGGTGAATGCGCTCAAGGACCGCGGCCAGACTACGGCTGCCGTCAAGGGCCTGTTGGCCACCGTGAAGAAGGTTCAGGTCCCCAATATCGACCCGTCCCTGATCATCGGGTTGATCAATCGCTTCGTGGAAGCCTCCGGTGATCCGAACGACATAGTTGGCATCGCGTCCACGGCATTCATCCCAGTCTCACAGGACTTCATCTCCCTCCTGCAGCGGCTCGGCGTCGGGCCGGAGTCGGCAGAGCTGCTGCGGGCGGGGGAGGGCGATGGCAACCAGGCATGGACGCAGTACGAGACGTGGTACGAGGACTTCGAGCTCCCGTACCTCGGCAAACTGGGGAAGGGCTACTTGAGCGGTGAGGTCTGGTACGGACTCATCACCCCGTCATGGGTGGATGACTGGATGGTCGTGGAGAGCCGGCTTCCCTGGCAGAAGCGTGTGCGCTACTGGCTGAACGTGACCGCTGCGATGCGCTGATCTGGAGCCGATAGCCGCCGATCAGGTCAGGAGGCCCCGCGATTGACGACGATGCGCGCTGACCGGACGCTTCCATCCTCAGTCGCGAAGTAGATGTACGCCTTGCGCCCGGCCTCGAGTTGCCAAACGGTCCACGTTGGAGCGAGGCTGCACACCTCACGTGAGTGGGCGATACAGGATTTGAACCTGTGACCTCTTCCGTGTCAAGGAAGCGCGCTAGCCCCTGCGCCAATCGCCCGTGGGTCGTAAGGGTACACCGCGCCGCGTGCAGGCCCCGGCCGCGTGTCGACGTCCGGGGTTCCGGACCCGCCCGCGGTTAGGCTGCACATCATGTGCGCGCAGGTGAGTGGGTGATGGGTCAGACCGTCACGTCCACGAACCCCGCACCTGAGGCGAAGGTCGAGGTGGGCCGGGGATTCAGGCCTGATATCGAGGGCATGCGAGCCCTCACCCTCGCCATCATCATCCTGTACCACGTCAAGGCGCCCTTCGTCCCCGGTGGGTTCATCAGCGTCGACGTGTTCTTCATGCTCTCCGGGTTCCTCATCACCGGCTTGGTCATCCGTGAGATCCGCAAGACCGGCACGGTGGGCCTCGCGGCGTTCTGGGGCCGCCGTGCTCGACGACTCCTCCCCGCCGCGGGCGTTGTCCTGCTGGTCACCGGCATCGCCAGCCTGTTCATCCTCCCCACGGTCGAGCATCGTGACGCGGGACTGGACATCATCGCCGCCGCGCTCTACGTCGCCAACATGCTCTTCATCCGCACCAGCACCGACTACTTCGCGGCGACGGAGATCCCGAGTCCGGTGCTCCACTTCTGGACCCTCGGTGTCGAGGAGCAGTTCTACCTCGTCTGGCCGCTGCTGCTCTTCGCGATCGCGTTCGTCCTCTACCGCGTCCGCGCCCGTCGCGGCCGTGACCGCGCCGATGCGCTGCTGATCCCCGTGACGCTGGTCATCATGGGCGTGGTCTTCCTGCTTTCTTTCCTTCTCAATGTGTGGCTCACCAGCGTCTCCGAGCCCGTGGCCTTCTTCCTGATGCCGACGCGCGCGTGGGAGTTCGCTGCCGGTGCGCTCGTCGGAGTCTCCGTCGTCCAACTCGCGCGCATCCCGCAGTGGATCCGCAGCACGATGGGCTGGGCGGGCCTGGCCTTCCTCCTCTGGGGGGTCCTCTTCCTCCAGAAGACGATGCCGTTCCCCGGGTGGACCGCGATGATCCCCGTAGTGGCGACCGTCCTCATGCTGATCGCCGGCACCGGTGGCATCGGTCGTGGCCCCGGCATCCTCTTCCGCCTCAGGCCGATGCAGGCCATGGGCCGTATGTCGTACTCGTGGTACCTCTGGCACTGGCCGGTGCTGATCCTCGGGGCTGTCCTCCTCGACATCTCTCTGACATCCGCGAACTGGTGGAAGCTCCTGCCGTTACCGCTGCTGGCGTTCATCCCCGCCTACTTCGCCTACCGGTTCGTCGAGACTCCGCTGCGCCAGGCCCCCTGGGTCGCGAGCAGCACGCGGCGTTCGCTGCTGGTGGGCCTGGCCGCCTCGCTCATCGGAGTCCTGGGCGGCCTGATCGTGTGGCAGGTGCCGATGACCCGCGCCGTCAACACCGACCTGCCGCCCGGCCCCACGCGGCCGGGTGCCCTAGCACCTGTCCCGGCCCCCGACGGCGACCTCACCCCGTCACTGGCCGCTGCGCGCGCCGACCGACCGCCGTCGTACGGGCGATGCCATCTCCCGGTGCCCGAGACTGATTCGCCCGAGTGCGTCTTCGGTGACCCGAACGGCACCGTGCGAGTCGCCCTGCTCGGCGACTC
>JBILVH010000182.1:0-4283 GCA_044370555.1 Candidatus Nanopelagicales bacterium | reverse complement strand
CAACGACCGCGAGCCGGGTCGACGCCTCGGCGACGAGGTCACCGGTCTCGTCAAGGATCCGGTACGCAAGCGTGTACGACGTGCGCGCGAGGTGCGCTAGCCGCACCTCGACGATCGCGTGCTCCTCGCCGTAGTGCAGAGGCCGCACATGCCTGACCTCCTGGCTGACCACGATCTGGGAGTACGCCGGGTTGACGATCAACCCCACCTCGCCGATCAGGCCGACGCGGGCCTCCTGGAGGTAGTCGTGGTACGCCACATTGTTGACGTGGCCGAGCGGGTCGAGGTCGCTGAAGCGCCGCTGAACGCGCACTTCGATCACCCGCCGAAATCTAGGACCCTGATCGCCGAGGTGCCGATCGGGGTCAAACAAGGCCACGGGGACAGGGGCTGAGGCTCCGCAGTGTGGACTGCAACCCGGCCGTTCACCCGCCGCGGCGATTCCTGACCCGCCCACAGCGCACCTCGTTGGGCGGCCCTAGGCTTCAGATCGCCCGAAGAGGAGGAGCCATGACACATCGCACCTTCAGCACTGCCCGACTTGCGGGCGTTACCGCGGCGGCGACGTCCATCGCGCTCGTCTGGGCTGGTACTGCGGTGGCTGTAGAGCCGACTGCCGGTCGTCCGGAGCCCATACCCACACCTGCTCAATCCGCAGATGCACTCGCACGGATGCTGACCTACGAGGATGCGCCTGCAAGCCTGCGCATCGCACCGGGCTGGGAGTTCACGATCAAGGCGGACAAGAGCCTCAAGCAGGATCTGTGCACGAAGGGTTCGGTCGACATCTCCGGTCCACTCACCGACCTGCTCTACCAGGTTGAGCTGGGCGAGACCGACTCGCAGACCGATCCGCGCTCCACCGAGCAGAAGGTCTGGAAATACCGTTCGGCCACGCGGACGGCACGGGACTGGGCAGTCATCACCGAGCGTGCGCGCCAGTGCCAGGGGCGTGTGGTTCAGCGCGAGTCGGATGGCACCGAGTCGATCCAGCATCTCAGCAACGGTGTCACGGAGATCACGGTCAACGGTGCGACGGGCATCTGGATCCACTCGAACTACACCAAGGTCAGCGGCGCTGCTGATGCGGGCGAGGGCGGCTACTACGTGCTCTTCCGCGTCGGCAACACGATACAGAGCGTGGAGTACGACTTCCCCGACGCGCGCGGCCCGCTGTCGCAGTCACTGCGACTTGTGGTCCAGCGCTTGGCCAAGAAGCTCGGGGACAGGTGGCTCGCCTCACGCGGCTGATGGCGGAGTCCTAGACCTGCTCATCGAGAGCGGGTGACGGGATCCGTCGCATCGTCTTGGACGATGCGCCTCCCGATTCCCGGCGTTTCACCTGCATTCACGCGTGAAGGCCCCGGGGATCACCCCGAGGCCTTCACGCGTGAGCGGGTGACGGGAATCGAACCCGCGCTGTCAGCTTGGGAAGCTGATGTTCTGCCATTGAACTACACCCGCGTGGCGCGTACTGCTCCGCGCGTCCACAGGATAACGCTACGGTCTGCCCATGCCCGAGTTGGTCTACCGCCCCGTCATTTGGACCGCGAAGGCCATGTTTGTCGCCCTCGGGGCCCGCATAGACGTCGTCGGCGCGGAGAACATTCCGCGCGAGGGCGGGGCGATCCTCGCCATGAATCACACCAGCTTCCTTGACTTCACCTTCGGCGGTTATCCGGCGGATCGGCGCGGGCACCGCCTGGTCAGGTTCATGGCGAAGAAGGAGATCTTCGGCCACCCGGTGGCTGGTCCGCTGATGCGCGGCATGCATCACATCCCCGTCGACCGCGACAACGGCTTGCAAGCCTTCCGGGATGCCGTCGCGGCAGCAAAGGCGGGGGAGTTGGTCGGGATCTTCCCTGAAGCCACGATGAGCAGGTCATTCGACATCAAGGAGATCAAGAACGGCGCCGTGCGCATGGCCGTGGCCGCCGGTGTTCCGCTCATTCCGATGATCGTCTTCGGTGGCCATCGCATCCTGTCGTACAGCCACCGTGATCTGAGCCGCGGCAAGGCGATCGCGATCACCATCGGTGAACCAATGTCGATCGTGCGAGGTGATGACATGGAGGCCGCGACGGAGCAACTACGCACGCATCTGCAGGACCTGTTGGCCGAGACCGTCGAGCGCTATCCGCAGATCCCAGCGGATCGTGCCGGAACATGGTGGCTGCCGGCACGTTTCGGCGGTGGGGCGCCGACCCTCGAGGAGGCTGCGCAGATCGAGGATCGTGTGCGCGCGGAGAAGGCCGCACGTCGGGCGGCACGTGATGCCGCCAAGGACGAGTCCGGGAAGTCCGGCCCGTCCTAGGTCAACGACGCGGCGTTGCAAGGGCGCGGTTGCGTCGCACGGGGTCGCTGGGGGCGGCTTCCGGCCGACACACCTGTTAGCGTGCGGCGTGCTCATCACGCGGAAACTCACTGCACTTTGCGTCAGCCTTGTCGCTGCGATGTCCGTTCTTGCGATGCCGGCAGCGGTCGGGGCAGTGCCGACGGTGGGCGTCGGCCTCCCGCGTACAGACGTGGGGCCCACCTACGTCGAGGGCTCCGACCCCGCGGCGCCGCTCTTCGATCCGACCGCTGTGATCGACGTGGATTTCGTCGTCTCACAGGAGTCCATTGACGCACTGACTGTCGACCCGGTCGGGGACTACCAGGTTGCCCAGATGACGGTGACCACCGTGTCGGCCACCTTCGGCCCCTGGGACGTAGGACTGCGACTCAAGGGCGGAATCGGCTCGTTCCGCGATCTCACGGGCAAGTCGGCTTTCAAGGTGAAGGTCAACGACGTCGACCGGTCACTCCGGTTGCTCGGGTTGAAGAAGCTCACGCTCAACAACATGGTCCAAGACCCGTCGATGATGCACGAGGCCATGGGCTACCGCTTCTTCCGGGCGATGGGAATCGCTGCACCGCGGGTCGGATACGCCAACGTCACCATCAACGGCACGGACTACGGACTGCATGCCAACATCGAGACGCCCGATGATGTGATGCTCGAGCGCTGGTATCCGACCACACAGCACCTCTATGAGGGTGCCTACTGGACCGATGTGCACCCTGGTTCAGAGAACGCGTTCGAGGTGGACGAGGGTGATGAGGACGATCGGTCCGACCTGACAGCGCTGATCGCCGCAGCGAATGCGCATCCGAGTGTCTGGTGGAGTGAGTTGGGCAAGGTCGCCGACCGTGAGCAGTTCGTCCGGATGTGGGCCGTCGAGCGCCTCATCGGGCACTGGGACGGCTACCACAGCTGGGTCAAGAACAACTACTACCTGCACAGCGATGAGACCGGTCGATTCACCATGCTGCCGTGGGGAATCGACCAGACCTTTCACGATCGGCTGCCGTGGCCGGACTCCAATGACCACGGGCTGATGTTCACCACGTGTATGCGCATCCCCGTGTGCTACCGGCTCTTCCACGCCGAGTTGGCACAGGCGATCACCATCTTTCAGTCCCTAGACCTCACCTCGATGTCAACGGCCATCGAGGCGGGAGTGCTACCAGCGATGGTCGCGGACACTCGCCGGGAGTACGACGAGGGCTCGATGCAGGCCTGGCGAGATTCAGCCCGTCAGTTCATCGCTGAGCGACCGCTGGAGACCGCTGGCTATCTCGCGCAGTTCACCCCGGCGGCCCCGACAGTGACCACGCGCCGCGTCGGGGCCCAGATCCGCATCGCCTGGGCGGGCGGTGAGCACCCCGCGTTCCCGGCCACGCAGGTGGAGGCGCAAGTGGTTCGCAGGGGGCAGTCATTCGCCCGCGCTGTCACGGTCGCTGGCCGCAATCTGCGGCTGCCGGTCGGCTCCGCGAACGGCGTCCGCGTCCGCCTCCGGACGATCAACGAGGTCGGGGTCTCGCCCTGGTCGGTCCCCGTGCGGATCACGCTCTGAGAGTCGCGGCGCCTCAGAGTTCGCCGCGGCTGGTCTTGTTGCGCTGGGTCCACTCCCGCATGCGAGGTGGGTAGCCGACGATCGCGGCGTCATAGGCAGGGATCTTCCACTTTCGGGCGAGCTGCCGGGCCTCGTCCGCGCTGGCAACCCGGCGACGCGTCCACTCGCCATCATGGGCCACCAGTACAACGGTGGTCTCGGTCGCGAAGGTCTGCGGCTCGACGTACGCCTCGACCCCGCGCCTCGACCCGACGAACTCCTCGAGGTGTTTGACGTCCTCCCGCGTCGCAGCCCGGTCCAGGGGTGCACGCGACTTCGGCCGCCGTGAGAACAATCCCATGACAAGTTTCTACGGCACGACATCGCGGGCCGCCAACTCGGACA
>JBILVH010000131.1:0-5472 GCA_044370555.1 Candidatus Nanopelagicales bacterium | reverse complement strand
CCAGCGAGTGAGTGTGTCTCCTTCGGAGGTCAGTACATTCTCTTCGAGGTACCGCATGGCCCGGTTGTAGGTCTTGGTGTAACGACCGCCGAACGCGCCCAGCATGCGCTGCACCGCCGTCACGTCACTCCAGATGTGCTCGCGCATGTAGGAATGCATGCTGGGTGCCGGATCGATGGCTCCGTCGAGCACAAGTGCGCGCAACCGGGAGGGGAACGCCTGTGCGTAGGCACGACCGACCGTCGTGCCATAGCTCATGCCCCACAGGGTGATCTGACGCTCACCGAGCGCGCCTCGGATGGCATCGAGATCGCGGATCACCTGCCACGTGCCGAGATTCCCGACATGCGCGGCGTTCAGCGATGCGCACTCTTCGTTGGCCTGCGCGACGGCGTCGAACCACTCCTGCGCGAGCGCAGTAGTGTCGATCGGACCCGTCACTGGGAACCTCGGCCGTTGCCACGTGCAGGGAAGCAACTGTGGCTCGGACTGTCCCACGCCTCGGGGATCCCACGCGACGATGTCGAAGCGGTCCCGGACCTGCGCGGGCAACCATCGATGGACAACGTCGAGCAATCCCAGGCCCGCACCGCCCGGCCCACCGGGGTTGAAGGTGAGCACCCCGATCCGGTCCCTCGTCGCGGCGATCCTGGCGACCCGGATGCGGTAAGTCCCCGACGTCGTCGGCTCAGCCCAGTCGCGGGGCACGGTGACCCACGTGCATCGCAGGCGCACCTCGAGGTCATCGTCGGAGCAGGGTCGCCAGTCGAGGTTCGCCTGGGGGGTGCGAGGACCTGCCTGCGCGCCCGAGGGCGCTGCACCCGCGGAGGTGACGGCAGAGGTCAGCAACAGGGCTGCTGTGGAGAGGAGAGCGAGTCCGACTCGGACTGCAACTGAGGGCATGGTGCAGGGTTCCACATCGCAGGCCTGCGCACAAGGAGACGACTACGAGCGCACGACCGCGCAGCGACTACTCGAAGCGATGTCCTCGGCGTACTTCGATCAGGGCCGCGGCCACTTGCTACGGCTAGCACGGAAGTTCCAGAGCACGTCGGTAGCACATCCAGATGCACCCCGACTGAAGTCACCGAGCGGGCTGGCCAAAGAGGCACCTCTGACGATGCGAACATTTGTGGGGCGGGTGGGGCTCGAACCCACGACCTGTCGGATTATGAGTCCGCCGCTCTGACCATCTGAGCTACCGCCCCTGCGCGCGCCGGACGCCCGTCGACGCGCACGACGCACCGGGGGATTCCCCGACTACGTGGCTCCCGCACCTGGACTCGAACCAGGAACCTGCCGGTTAACAGCCGGACGCTCTGCCATTGAGCTATGCGGGACCGTACCGCTGTCGTGCGGCCGCCCAACGATACCAATCCTCGCCGGACCGGCTATCCGCCGGTGGCCTGCTCGCGCAGGTCGCGCCGGTAGGCCTCAACCGCCATGAGTTCGGCGAAAATCGCCGCGTGCTCGTCGGCCTGTTCAACCGGATCGGCCCGCTGCAGCCGGCCGCGGAGGTCGGCGATGAGCCGCGCAGCAGCGATCTCGAGCAGCCGCGCGACCACGGACGTGGCATACCGCGCATCCTGCCCGGCGGCGGCTGGCAGCGGCTCGACCGCAAGGGCCCGCACCAGCGCGCGCACCGAGTCGTCCGGGCACCGGTCGAGTACGGCATCGATCCACGCGAGGCCGGTGACCTCCGGCCGAGGCCCGCCCGCGTCGAGGATCGCGGCGTGCACGGCCGCGAGGTCGACGTCGGAGTACGCCGATGCCTCGACGCTGGCGTACCAGGCCGACACCGCAGCGGGTTCCTGCAGCGCGCACTTCAACGCCTCGCGTTCGACGACCGGCGCCGGCCCCTCGCGGCGGGCGGCAGCAGCGCCCGCAACAGTGCCGGGGACGGCGGGCCGCGTCTCACTGAGTCCGTGCGCGGGCGCTGCCTGCTCTCCCCCGGCCCCGCGTCCCACCGGCGGTGGGCCGGCCTTGAGCGCGGCCTGCACCGCGCGAGTCACGGGGTCGAGGTCCATTCCCAGCCATCCCGCGAGCCGACGGGTGTACTCCGGGCGCAGCGCGGTGTCGCGGATCCGTGCGACCACGGGGGCCGAGTCGCGCAGGGCTGCGATCCGGCCTTCCGCGGAATCGAGGTCGTAGCCGGCGAGCGTCGAGCGGATCGCGAATTCGAACAGCGGGGTACGCCGGTCTACGAGGCTCGCTACGGCCGCGTCGCCGTGCTGCTGACGCAACTCGCAGGGGTCGAGGCCGTTCGGCTCGATCGCCACGAAGGTCGCGGCCACGAAGCGCTGGTCATCTTCGAAGGCCTTCAACGCGGCACGCTGCCCAGCGGCATCGCCATCGAAGGTGAAGATGACCTCACCGCGCATGCGGTCCTCGTCCATCAGCAACCGACGCAGCACCTTGATATGGTCGGCGCCGAACGCCGTGCCGCAGGTGGCGACCGCGGTCGTCACACCCGCCAGATGGCAGGCCATCACGTCGGTGTACCCCTCGACGATCACCGCTCGCTGGTTCTTCGCGATGTCACGACGCGCGAGGTGCAAGCCGTAGAGCACCTGGCTCTTCTTATAGAGCGGGGTCTCAGGGGTGTTGAGGTACTTCGGTCCGTCATCGTCGTCGAAGAGTTTGCGTGCCCCGAAGCCGACGACGTCCCCCGACAGGTCGGCGATCGGCCAGATGAGCCGACCGCGGAACCGGTCGTACACCCCGCGATTGCCCTGCGCTACCAGACCGGCGGCAGTGAGTTCGGCGTCGCTGAAGCCCTGCTTGCGCAGGTGCCCCGTGAGCGCATCCCATGACTTCGGTGCGTAGCCGATACCGAAGTGCGTGACCGCGGCGGCGTCGAAGCCGCGCGTCGCCAGGAACTCGCGGCCCGTCGCGGCATCAGCCTCCGCGAGGTGCTCGACGAAGAAGGCGGCGGCCTGTCGGTTGGCCTCGACCAGGCGCGTCCGCTGGCCCTGCTGCCGGCCCGGTGCCGCCGACCCTTCGACGTAGCGGATTTCCACGCCCACGCGTGCAGCGAGCTTCTCGACTGCCTCGGCGAAGGTCACGTGATCGACCTTCTGCAGGAAGGTCAGGACGTCGCCACCCTCCTGGCAGCCGAAGCAGTAGAACATCCCGCGACTCGGGGTGACGTGGAATGACGGGCTGCGCTCGTCGTGGAACGGGCAGAGACCCTTGAGGGAGCCTCCGCCCGCGGACTTCAGGGTGACGTACTCGCGGACGACGTCGTCGATGCGGGCGCGCTCGCGGACCAGGGCGACGTCTTCATCCCGGATCCGGCCAGCCATCGGGCCATCGTAGGTGTGCCGGGGCCTCCCGGTCGCCACGTCCACATAGACCCCGGGTACGCAGTTGCCGCGGACCGCTGTTCGGCAGCCGGCGCGTGGCGGCCGGCGCCTCAGGGGACCAATCGGGCGTGCCAGTCGACGATGCTCACGTCGGTCAGGCTCGCGACCTGGTCGATGATCACGCGCAGCCGCGCACCGTCATCCGTCGCGGCTGCATAGGCGTCGGCCAGCCAAGGCTCGATCCCCCGACCTCCGCCGCGCACGAGGGCGTGGACGACGTCGGAGATGATGTCGCGCTGGCGTTGGTATATCTCGTCGGCGCCGGGCCGCTGCATGACGTAGTGCATCGCCACCGCCTTCAGAACGGCGACTTCGGCACGCACCTCGTCCGGCACCACAAGGTCGGCCGCGTACCGGGTCAGCGGACCGCTGCCGAACTCCACCCGGGTCGCGACCTCGGCGGAGGAGCAGAAGCGCCCGATGAGCTCCGACGCGAGGTGCTTCAGGTGCGCGAGGCTCGTGAGCGAACCGTCGTAGGTCGACATCCACCAGGGCAGCCCCGTGAGACGAACCCACGCGTGCTCGAGGTCGGCGAGGTCGGTGTCCTTGGCGTAGAAGTGCTGGGCGGTCGCGAGCACGGCCGCACGTTCGTCGAGTGAGTCGAAAACGCGCAGGTCGACGTGGCCGGAGTGGATGGCGTCCTCGACGTCGTGCACGGAGTAGGCGACGTCGTCGGCCCAGTCCATGACCTGGGTCTCCAGTGCGCGGCGTTCGCCCGGGGAGTCGGCGCGCAGCCACCGGAAGATCGGCAGATCGTCGGCGTACACGTTGAACTTGCGACTGCCCGCGCGACGCTGCCACGGGTATTTGCACACCGCGTCGAGGGAGGCACGAGTGAGGTTGAGGCCGGCGCTCAGGCCGGTCGTCGGGTCGGTCACCTTGGCCTCGAGACGCGTCAGCACGCGCAGGCTCTGCGCATTGCCCTCGAAGCCGCCGATCTCGCTCGCGAGGTCGTTGAGGGCGTCTTCGCCGTTGTGCCCGAACGGCGGATGCCCTAGGTCGTGCGCGAGACCCGCGACATCGACGACGTCGGGGTCGCAGCCGAGTGAGTCACCGAGTTCGCGCGCGATCTGCGCCACCTCAAGGGTGTGCGTCAGCCGGGTGCGCGGGAAGTCGGCCTCACCCGCTGACCGCACCTGGGTCTTGGCCGCGAGTCGGCGCAGGCCCGCCGAGTGCAGCACGCGGGCGCGGTCGCGCGCGAACGCTGACCGCGACTGTCGCTTGACCGGCTCGGCGACGAACCGGTCGACATCGCGCGCGGAGTACCCCGTCACCTCGGCGCTCATCTCGTCACCCGCCCGAGACCGCGAGTTCGGCGTGGCAGAGTTCGGCCGCATCCGCCGCGTTGAGGTACGGCGAGTCGAGCCAGCCGGCGGGCAGGGTCGGCGTGCGCTGACCGCCGGTGCGACCACGTGGCCCGGCGAGCACCGCGACGTTTGCCGCCTGGTCGGGGTCGATGTCGGCGAGCAGGTCATCGAGTTCGCCGAGGGTCGAGATCTGCCCGAGCACGAGGCGAATCGGGCTGCGCACGCTGTAGCCCTTGAGGTACCACGCCATGTGCTTGCGCATCTCGCGGCAGCCCTTCGCCTCCCCATAGTCCTCGCACATGAGTTCGGCGTGGCGCCGCAGCGTGCGCAGGACGTCGGCCAGACCCGGGTCGGCGGGGATCGGCTCCCCGGCGAAGGCCGCTGCCAATTGCCCGAACAGCCACGGCCGGCCGAGGCATCCGCGACCGACCACGACACCCGCGCACCCGGTCTGCTCCCGCATCGCGAGGGCGTCGGCGGCGGTCCAGATGTCACCGTTGCCGAGGACCGGGGTATCCAGCGCGGAGAGGTGGTCGACAAGCCGCGCGATCGCCGACCAGTCGGCCGAACCGGCGTACATCTGTGCTGCCGTGCGACCGTGCAACGCCACCCACGCGACACCTTCTTCAGCAGCAGCACGCCCGGCATCGAGGTAGGTCACATGCTCGTCGTCAATGCCGATGCGGATCTTCACCGTGACCGGCACACGATCATCGGCCGCGGCAACGGCGGACCGCACGATCGAGCGGAAGAGGTCGCGCTTCCACGGCAGGGCACTACCGCCGCCGCGCCGCGTCACC
>JBILVH010000047.1:0-9492 GCA_044370555.1 Candidatus Nanopelagicales bacterium | reverse complement strand
CGCGCGCCCCATGACTTCGGGGTCGACGCCGTATAGCTGCACGGAACGCGGCGTCTCGTCGGGTGCGAAGCGCACCATGTCGAGGGACTCCGCGTGACCTTCGACGAGCGCGCGTGACGTGACCATCTCGGAGACGTAGAGCCCAGCGCCCGCCTCCCGGCACAACCGGCGGAATGCACGGTTGGTCACCCCCGCCATGGGGGCGAGGACGACCGGCGGGTCGACCACCAGGTCGCCCGCACGCAGGCGCCCCTCGCGGGCGTCGCGTCGCTCAACCGGGGGCGGCGGCGCAGGGAGTAGCGTCACGGGGTGATTGTCCCGCATGGGTCTGACGTGGAGGCATCGTGACCTCGGATTCACCGACCATTCTCACCGGCAGGCGTCGGTGGCTCGCGCTGATCCCGCTCGCCTTCGGCGTCGCGATGATCATCCTCGATGCCACGGTCGTGAACGTCGTGATCCCGACGATGGTGCGCGATCTCGGGCTCACCACGACCGATGCCGAGTGGGTCACGGCCGCTTACGCACTGACCTTCGCGTCCCTGCTCATCGTGTCGGGCCGCCTAGCCGATCGATTCGGGCGGCGCCTCATCTTCATCATCGGTCTCGTCATCTTCGTCGGCGCCTCTATCGCAGTCGCCCTGAGCGAGACCGCACTCGGGATCATCCTTGCGCGCGCTGTGCAGGGTGTCGGTGGGGCGATGATCCTGCCGTCGTCGCTGTCGGTCATCAACGCTGTCTTCGTCGGCAAGGCGCGTGCGGCGGCGTTCGCAGTCTGGGGCGCGACCATTGGCGGCATGGCCGCACTCGGGCCGCTGATCGGCGGCTGGTTGACCACCGACTACTCCTGGCATTGGGCGTTCTACATCAACGTTCCGATCGGCGTGCTGGTGCTGATCGGCGTACTGCTCTACGTGCCCGAGACCCGCGACATGCTCTCCCGTGCGGGCTCCGACATACCCGGCATCGTGCTGTCGACCCTCGGCCTGCTCGGGGTCGTGTTCGGACTGATCGAGGGCCAGCGCTACGGGTGGATCACATCAACGGCACCGTTCACCGTCGGCGGGTTCACGTGGGAGGGGGGCCTCTCGCCCGCATTCGTCTCCGGCGTGATTGGCCTCATCTGCCTGGTCGCACTCGTCTTCGTCGAACGCGCCCGTCTCGCCGCCGGCAAGGCCGTCATCTTCGACCTGCGTCTGTTCCGGATCCGATCGTTCGCCGCGGGCAACGGGGTCGCACTCGTGGTCAGCCTCGGGGAGTTCGGCCTGCTCTTCGCGCTGCCGCTCTTCCTGCAGTCGGTGCGGTCGTACACCGCGCTCGAGACCGGCGTGATCCTCCTTGCCCTCGCCGTCGGGTCATTCGTCGCCTCCGGTGCCGGCGCCGGACTCTCGCAGCGGCTCGGCCCGGTGATGGTCCTGCGCATCGGCATGGCCCTGGAAGCGCTCGGCATCATCGGCCTCGGCGTGGTTATCTCCAGCACTGTGTCGGGGTGGGCGCTGGTGCCCTGGTTGTTCCTCTACGGCTGCGGTGTGGGCTTCGCGACCGCCCAGTTGACCGGTGTGATCCTTTCCGAGACCCCGGTCGCGCAATCCGGGCAGGCCTCGGCGATGCAGTCGACCGCGCGGCAGGTCGGTGCGGCGATCGGAACGGCGATCCTTGGCACGACCCTGCTGGTGGGTCTCGGGCAGTTCGTCGAACGCGACCTCACCGAACGCGGCGTCCCGGCGGCACAGGCGGCCGAGGTCACCCAGGCAGTCCAGTCGTCGGCGGGACAGGTGATCCCGTCGCTCGCCAGTGCACCAAACGGTGAGGCACTGGTCGAGGGCGCGTCGCAGGGCTTCGCGTCGGCCACGAAGGCCGTGGCCGCGGTCGCCGCGATCTGGGTGCTGCTCGGCTTCGCCGCGAGTTTCGCGATCCCACGCAATGCAGCGCGGGTCGAGAGCGAGGGCTACGCACCGCCCTCAGGCTAGCGATGCGTGAAGGCGGCAAAAGCCACCCTCGGGCCCCAGCCACTCTCGCTCGCATCGATCTCATCGATCGTCGCGAAGCCAGCGCGCGCAAGACCGGCGACCCATTCGACTTGCGCGAAGAGGCCGATGTCGTGCGACTCGCGGATCTCGCGACCCACGACGGTCACGGTGAAGTGGATCCGGATGCCGCCCTCTCGCGCCTCGTAGCGCGCTTCGTAGCGCACGGCATCGGACCCGCCCGTCATCACCGACGGCTGCCACGTCTCGGCAAGATGGTCGGGTACGACGAGGAGTAGCCCGCCCGGGCGGAGGTGCCTGCCCGCGGTGGTGAAGGCGGCGTGCATCTGGTCGCGGTCGAGGATGTAGTCCGCCGCGTCGTGGATGAGCACGGCGTCGAAGGTCCGGCCGAGGTCTGCATCGAACATGTCTGCGACTACGTGCTCGCAGCCGGGGTTCAAACGCTGCGACATGTCGACCATCTGCGGCGAGACGTCGGTCAGGGTCAGCGCGAACTCGTCGCGCAGGTACGACGACAGGTGACCGCCGCCGCAGCCGAATTCCACAACATCACGCGCAGCCGCCGCGCGCAGTATCGCGGAGATGAAACGACCTTCATCGGCGTAGGCGTCGACCGGGGAGATGACCGGCCAGTGCTCGGCGAGGTCGCCGTAGAGCGCCGGTGTCAGCACGTAGGAAGGCGCTCGCCGAGCCAGCTCTCGACCTGCGCTAGCGAGATCCGCACCTGCTCCATGGAGTCGCGCTCGCGCACCGTGACGGACTGGTCTTCGAGGGTGTCGAAGTCGACGGTGATGCAGTACGGCGTCCCGATCTCGTCCTGGCGTCGGTAGCGGCGGCCGATCGCGCCCGCATCGTCGAAGTCGACGTTCCACCGGGTACGCAGCGCGGCGGCGAGGTCGCGTGCCTTCGGGGACAGGTCGGCGTTGCGCGACAGCGGGAGCACGGCCACCTTGACCGGTGCCAGACGCGGGTCGAGGCGCAGCACGGTGCGCACGTCGACGCCGCCCTTGGCGTTCGGTGCCTCGTCCTCGTCGTAGGCGTCGAGCAGGAACGCCAGGACGCAGCGCGTCAGCCCGGCGGCCGGCTCTATGACGTAGGGGGTCCACCGCTCCCCCGACTCCTGGTCGAAGTACGACAGGTCGGTGCCGCTGTGCTCGGAGTGGGTCTTGAGGTCGAAGTCGGTGCGGTTGGCGATGCCTTCGAGTTCAGCCCACTCCGACCCGGCGAAGCGGAAGCGGTACTCGATGTCGACGGTGCGCTTCGAGTAGTGCGACAACTTCTCCTTCGGGTGCTCGAAGAAGCGCATGTTGTCGGCGGACAACCCGAGACCGATGTACCAGTTCCACCGCTCCGACAGCCAGTACTCGTGCCATTCCTCGTCGGTGCCCGGCTTGACGAAGAACTCCATCTCCATCTGCTCGAACTCGCGGGTGCGGAAGATGAAGTTGCCCGGCGTGATCTCGTTGCGGAAACTCTTCCCGGTCTGGCCGATGCCGAAGGGGGGTTTGCGCCGCGCGGTGTTGAGCACGTTGAGGTAGTTCACGAAGATGCCCTGCGCGGTCTCGGGGCGCAGGTAGTGCAGTGCGCCGTCGTCCTCGACGGGCCCGACCATCGTGCGCAGCATGCCGTTGAAGTCGCGCGGTTCTGTGAAGTCGCCAACAGTTCCGCAGTTGGTACAGACGACCTCGGCGAGTCCGGCCGGCTCGCGACCGTGCTTCTCGGCGTACGCCTCCAGGAGTTGGTCGGCGCGCCACCGCTTGTGGCACTTCTTGCACTCGGTCAGCGGATCGACGAACGCATCGACGTGCCCCGACGCGCGCCACACCTGCGGCGCAAGGATGACCGACGAGTCGAGACCCACGACGTCATCACGGCCGCGAACCACCGACTGCCACCACTGCCGCCGGATGTTCTCCTTGATCTCGACCCCGAGCGGGCCGTAGTCCCAGGCCGAGCGGGTGCCGCCGTAGATCTCAGACGACGGGAAGACGAATCCGCGACGCTTGCAGAGGTTGACGACGGACTCGACTCGATCACCAGGCACCTGGGAATCCTAGTGACCGAGGCGCGCGCGGCTCGTCAGGGCTGCTGGGCCCGCGCGAGCAGCGACCGGGCTGTGGCGTCGTCGATGGTGTCGAAGTCGTCGAAGTGCCAGCGCAGATCTCGCCGACCCATCGGCTGCACGACCGCGCGGATCTCGTCGTACACCGACTGCAGCGTCGCACTCGCCTCTCTCGGGCAGACGGGCACGGCGAGGACGATGCGCCGTGCGCCAGCGGCGCGAGCCGCGCGTGCGGCCAGCCGCGCGGCGGTCCCGGTCTCGACCCCGTCGTCGACGACCACGGCAGTCGCTCCGCGCACATCCCCTTCGAGCTGCACCTCGGGCTCCCCGACCCGATCGACCCGCGCACCGATCAGCGGTGCGCCGAGTGCACGAGCCACGGGGATCGCGACCGGGACCCCGTTGGGCAGGACGGCCACGACCACCGGTGACGGCCAGTCCGCACCAGCGGCCAGGTGGTCGGTCACGTGGTCGGCAAGCGCGGCACCAGCCGCGGCGAGGTCGGCGAACCGCATCGACGGCCCTGCCACGTCGACCCCCTCAGCTCGGCAGTCGCGGCACGAACACCGCGGCCGCGGACCCGAGTCCGATGTCGTCAGCGTCAGCGGCCAGCGCGCTCTCGTTGTCGACGACCCCGCTGGCACCGCGACTGTGCAGGATCTCGAAAGCGGTCGGCTCGTCGAGTGCGGTGGACAGCAGCGGCACCGCCCCCATCTTGACGTCGTACGGCGACAGCGCGCGGCGGTACGAGCCGACGTCGACCCAGCGCGTGGTGAGCACGAGCAGGTCGGGCTCATCGATCGCGCGCGCGATGGTGCCGTCGATGAACCCGGGGCGGTCGCCGAGCAGGGCCAGCGCCGTACGCGCCTGGGCGAGGAAGTCCGCGGACCCGGCAGCGGGCACCCGGTGGCGGGTGACGACCGTCAATGCGGGGGCGGCACCGACCGGCGCGGTCGCGGTCGGCGGATCGGATGGCACCATGGTGTCGTCAGCCTATGCCGCGCACCAGCCGGGAGGATCCGTGGCGAACAGCCCACGCAAGAAGCCGTCGAACGGCGTGCGCGGCCCGGGGGGTGCACGGCGCGCGGGCGGCGGCCCGTCGGGACGCCCAGCACCAGTTCCGGGTGGCGAGTCCCGCCGTGCCCGACTTGAGCGCCTGAGCGCGCCCTTCCTCGTGCGGTTGGCCCGCACCCCTAAGTGGCTGCTCATCATCGGCCTCGGCCTGCTGCTCTTCCTCGGCATGATCCAGACCGGGTCGCTCGCGTGGCTCGGCGCGATCCTTCTCGGGGTCCTAGCCGTGTTCTTCGGGTGGCTGCTCGCCGTCGCGTGGCCGGCACTGTCGATGAACGGCCGGGTCCTGCGCGGGCTGATCGTCGTCGCGCTGGCCGCCCTCGCGGTGCTCAAGGTGCTCGGCCGGATCTAGGACTGGCGCCGTACCGTCATGTGCATTTGACAATCGTTTTCATCTCAGACACGATGTCGGCATGACCCGACGCACCCTCGCCTCCGTAGCCCTGACCGCCGGCGCCCTCCTCGTCACTGCCTGTGGGGGTGGATCGACGGCCCCCACCACGTCCGCGGCCCCCACCACGTCCGCGGCCCCCACCACGTCCGCGGCCCCCACCACGTCCGCGGCCCCCACCACGTCCGCGGCCCGCACCATCACTGTCGTGGCAGCGTTCTACCCCCTCGCCTACGCTGCGCAGGGCGTCCTCGGCGACCAGGCTGAGGTTGTACTGCTCACTCCCCCCGGCGCTGAACCCCACGACGTCGAACTCTCGCCGCAGCAGGTGGCTCAGCTGCAGTCGGCCGACCTGGTGCTGTACATACCGGGCTTCCAGCCCGCGGTCGACGACGCCGTAGCCGATCTACCCAGCGCCGTGGATGTGGCTGAGGGAATCTCGGTGCTTCCGGCGGAGGAGCACGGTGACGAGCACGGCCACGAGCACGGCCACGAGCACGGTGACGAGCACGGCCACGAGCACGGCGAGACCACCTTCGATCCACATATCTGGCTCAACCCGTTGAACATGACGGTGATCGGTCAGACGATCGCAGATCGGGCTGCAGGTGCAGTTGCCGAGCAGGCGCTCGCCGACAACCTCGCATCCTTCAGCTCTGCCATGACCGCACTCAATGGGGAGTGGGCAGCCGGTACCGCGGAGTGCGCACGCCGCGACCTCGTGGTCAGCCACGAGGCCTTCGCCTATCTAGCTGCCCAGTACGACTTCACCCAGGTAGGCATCGCGGGGCTCTCCCCGGAGACCGAACCCTCCCCCGCGCGGATCGCCGAGGTGGCAGACTTCGTGCGCGCCAACGGCGTGACGACGATCTACTACGAGACCCTGGTGGACCCCAAAGTGGCTGAGACGATCGCAGTGGAGACTGGTGCATCGACGGCGGTCCTCGATCCGATCGAGGGGCTGACCGAGGGTGCGTCCGGTGACTACGCGTCGATCATGCGGGACAACCTCGCCACGGTGCGTGCGGGCCAGAGCTGCACGTGACGGCCGTCTTCAGACTCGCATCTGGCTCGGTCGACTTCGACGGAGTGCGGGTTCTGAAGGCTGCCGACATCGTGGTGGAGCGCGGTGAGTTCCTCGCGATCCTGGGCGAGAACGGCTCCGGCAAGACCACTCTCATTCGCGCGCTACTCGGTCTGACGGACCTCAGCAGCGGGCGGGTCGAGATCCTGGGCACGTCGATCGCACGGTTCCGGAACTGGGGTGAGGTCGCCTACGTCCCCCAGCGGCTGCTCTCGGCCGGAGCGGTGCCGGTCAGCGTCTACGAGGTAGTTTCCGCGAGTCGCATCGGACCGCGCACGCGGTGGAAGCGCGGCGACGCGGCGACCAAACAGGCCGCCCGCCATGCGCTTGACGCGGTGGGGCTGTGGCACCGGCGACGAGACCGCATCGACGAGCTGTCCGGAGGGCAGCAGCGCAGAGTCCTCATTGCCGCGGCGCTGGCGAAGGGGGCCACCGTTTTCGTCATGGACGAACCGACGGCGGGAGTGGATGCCGAACAACAGGGCGCTCTGGCCGAGGTGTTCCGATCCATTCGAGACAGCGGTGGGACGGTGCTCTTCGTCACGCACGAACTCGGCCCTTTTCGCGATCTAGCCACGCGGGTCGTCGTCCTCGACCATGGTCGAGTCACCTATGACGGCCCACCCCCCGGCCCCGTCCGCCACGATCATGTGTGGCACCACAGCGAGGAAGTCGCGGCACCGCCACGGCTTGGGCCCCTGGACGGCGGGGCGGGGGTGCACGAGTCGTGAATCTGTTCGCCTACGACTTCATGCAGCGTGCCCTTGTCGCAGCCGCCATCGTCGGCCTCCTAGCACCGTTGATCGGCGTGTTCCTCGTCCAGCGGCGACTCGCACTCCTCGGCGACGGCATGGGACACGTCGCGCTCACCGGTGTCGGGCTCGCCTTCCTCGTCGGAAGTGCACCCGTGCCAACAGCACTTGCAGTCGCGATCGCTGGGGCTGTGGCGCTCGAGATTGTTCGCGCGCGCAGCCGCACTGTCGGCGACGTAGCACTCGCGCTGGTGTTCTACGGGGGAATCGCCGGAGGCGTCCTCCTCACCTCGCTGGCGGGCAACCGGGCGTCTACCGCACTGAACCAGTACCTCTTCGGATCACTGTCCACGGTGTCGACCAGCGACCTCGTCGGACTCGGCGTCGCCGCTGCGCTCGTCGCGGTCGTGCTAGCGGTGTTCGGTCGCGAACTCTTCGCGATGACTCTCGACGCCGACCTCGCCCGCACGCAGGGGATCCGTACGACACTGATGAGCACGTTGCTCACGGTGTTGGCCGCAGTTGCCGTCGTCGTGGGTATGCGCACCGTGGGGCTGCTGCTGGTGAGTGCGATCATGATCGTGCCGGTCGCCGCAGCCCAACAGGTCACCGCGTCGTTCCGCGCTACGGGCGCGGTCGCCGTCTCCGTCGGGCTGTTCGCATCGGTCGCGGGTCTCGCCGGCGCGTTCTACCTCGACGTGCCGCCCGGACCGGCGATCGTGGTCCTCGCACTCGCCCTGTTCGTCGTCTTCGCGGTAGCGGCGCTCGGCGTCCGCCGGGCCCGCCGCTCTACGCGCACCCGCGTAGAGCGCACAATAGAGACATGAGCCCGAGTGACGCCGCCAGCGCCAGCGCCGATCCGGGCACATCCACCGTTCGCACCACCCGTCAGCGTACGGCGGTCGTGAATGCCCTGGCGTCCCTGGAGGATTTCAGGTCCGCCCAGCAACTGCACGACCTCCTGCGCCACCAGGGTGAACAGGTCGGGTTGACGACGGTCTACCGCACCCTCCAGCTGTTGGCCGAGCGCGGTGAGGTCGACGTGATCGTGGGTGACGACGGTGAGTCGGTGTATCGCCAATGCAGCACCGACCACCATCATCACCTCGTCTGCCGTGATTGCGGTGCGGCGATCGAGATCGAGGGCCCGGAGGTCGAGCGGTGGGCGACGCAGATTGCGGCGCGTCACGCATACACCGATGTCAGCCATCGGATCGAGATCTTCGGCCGGTGCCCGGCCTGCGCGACGCCCTGATCGCAGCGCCGTCGGGCCGCTCACTCGTACGGGCCGCTCACTCGTACGGATTGCGCGGCTGCGGGATCTGCTCGAGTTCGGTTACGCCGACGAACGGGATCGCATCGTCGGATTTCGTGCCGCCGCCCGGGATCCAGCGACCGCGCACCCGGACCCAGGTGTCTGCGGGCAGATCCGCGGTGTTCACGGTCTGGACCCGCGCGGCCAGCGCGTCGGCGGCGCAGCACGCGATCGACAGCCGGGTCAACCACCAGCCGCCGGCGGGGTTGGGAGTGACGAACCCCGTCATCTCGACCGTGCGGTCGACCAGCGTGAGCCCGTCGTCCCAGACGGCCCTCGTGACATAGCCGCTCACTGAGATCGGGACCGGGTCACCCGCGGGCAGCGGGGGTGCCTTGGCCTGCGCGGGTGCGACGGAGTTCGTCGTGTCGCGGGCCGCCGCGAAGGCGCCGAGCGGCGGCGGTGCGATGAGGAACATCGCGAACACCGGGAGCAGCAGCAGCCAGGCGGATCGCGGCCCGTGGCTGTGGTCGTGACCTGCGTGGTCGTCACCGGAGTGGTCGTCACCGGAGTGGTCGTCACCGGAGTGGTCGTGACCGGAGTGGTCGTGACCGGAGTCCGAGGGCACCGCCGCGACCTTCGCATCCGGAGTGGATCGAGCACCCCGCAGCGCGTCGAGCAGGGCAAGGAGGCCCAGTACGACCAGCAGCGCCCCCGAGGCGACCAGGTAGGGCTGCATCATCTCCTTCACGTAGTTCAGGTAGGTGTCAGTGAGGGAGATACGCAGGATGGCCCCGCCCATCAACAGCAGGACGATCGCCTGGGCATCGCGCCTCATCGCGTAACCATCCTCATGTCAGCAGCCACCAACCGACGAGAGCGCTCATGC
>JBILVH010000181.1:0-4323 GCA_044370555.1 Candidatus Nanopelagicales bacterium | reverse complement strand
CGCCCTAATCCAGGACTTCGCCGTCGACGAGGTCCAGCGCTTCGAGATCGTCAAACTGCTGTATGTCGGGGCCAAGATCCTGATCCTTGACGAACCCACCGCTGTTCTCGGGCCCATTGAGGTCGAGAAGTTGTACGAGCGTCTCCGGGCCCTCGCTGGTGAAGGGCATGCAATCGTCGTGATCACCCACAAGCTCGGCGAGGTTGAGACCTACGCCGACCGGGTGACCGTGATGCGTGGCGGGCGCACCGTGCTCACGACCGGTCCGCGTCCAAGCCGCACTCAACTGCTGACGGCCATGTTCGGTGAGCACGTCGCAGTGGCAGCCGAACAGGAGTCGACAGGGCACGAGACCGTCGTACGCGCTGACGCTCGCGTTGCACTCACCGTGTCTAAATTCTCCGTCGTCGACCCGGACGGACGCGCTCGTGTGTCGGACGTGTCCTTCACGGTGCGGGAGGGAGAGACACTGTGCGTGATCGGGGTCGAGGGCAATGGCCAGTCGCACCTCATGGACGCCCTCGCTGGACTCCGGCCGAGCACCGGTCGGGTCGCAGTGCTCGACCGCGACATTTCCGGCCTCGACCCCCGCGATCGCTTCGAGCAAGGTCTCCGATTCGTTTCCGAGGATCGACTGCGCTGGGATGTGATCAAGGACGCGACGGTCTCCGAGAACCTGTTGGCGCATGACTTCGCGAGCGGACGTTCGCTGGGATTCACCGATGCGCGAGGCAAGACCGTCGTCGAGCTCGTCACCGATGCGCTGCGCAAGTTCGACGTGCGTCCGGTCGCACCGCGCATGCGCCTTGGGAACTTGAGCGGCGGCAACCAGCAGCGTGCCGTCGTGGCCCGTGAGAGCGGTGGGCCCAAGACCGTCCTTCTGCTTTCGCACCCGACCCGCGGACTCGATGTCGTGGGCTCAGCAACGATCGTCCAGGACGTGCGCGATCAGCTAGCGCAGGGTGTCGCCGTGGTCTGGAACACCGCTGACATCGATGAGGCGTTCCTCGTGGGTGACCACATCCTCGTCCTCTTCCAAGGGCGAGTGGCGCTTCTCGGCTCTCGCGCAACCACCACCCGCGAGCAGGTAGCACTCGCGATGTCCGGGGCGGGGGGGGAACTGAGATGAGCGTCGATCAGATGAAGCAGCGCGGACGCGGTGTCCGTGTCGCCGGTCGCGCCGTCATCGTGATCGCCGCCACTTTGATCGTCTTCCCCCTCCTCGGAATCAACATCTTCACGGCGATCCCAGCCCTCTACCGCGGCACATTGGGCAATCCCTTCTCGCTCTCCCAGACGCTGATCGTGACCTCGATCATCATGTTGACAGCGGCTGCAGCCCTGATCCCCTTCCGAGCGGGCTTCATCAATCTAGGTGGTGAGGGCCAACTCGTGGCCGGCGCCGCAGCCATGACGTGCGTGGTGCTCACGATCGGTGAGCCGGGCTCTTTCGGTGTCGCGATCCTCGGCGTCATCGCCGCCATGATCGGTGGAGCCGTGTGGGCGGGGATCGCCTCCTGGCTGCACGAGCGCTTCGGCGCCAACGAGGTCATCACGACCCTCATGCTGAACTTCGTCATCTTCGCCGTGGCGGACTTCATCTGGTCGACGGTCTGGCCGGACAAGATTGCTCCGCAGACCGAGAACTTCCCCGACGGCACCACGTTCCCGGAGTTCGGGAAGTACGAGCAGGCGCCGTGGGCGGTCCTCTTCGCGCTCCTCGCCTGGGCCTTGACGTGGTGGCTGGTCCAGCGAACCAACTTCGGGTTCAGGATTCGCGCGACCGGTGAGAATGCCCTCGCCTCCTTCCGGTTCGGCTACGAACCGGTCCGCACGCGAGTGATCGCGGTGCTTCTCGGTGGCGCCATGGCCGGCCTTGCTGGCGGAGTCATCGCCATGTTCGTCACTCGTGCCCTGCTCCAGGGCATGAGCCAAAGTTACGGCTACGTCGGTATCGCGGCGGCCCTGCTGATCGCACTGCGGCCCGCGCTGCTCCCGATAGGGGCGATCGCCTTCGCCTTCATCAGCGTCGGCGGGAACACACTCGCGGCGGTGTCCAAGGTGTCGCCCAGCGTTTCCCTCGTCGGTGTGTCGGTGTGCGTCCTGGTGCTGCTCGCGACCCGACCGCGGCCGAAGGGGAGTCGAGGGTAGCCATGGACCTCTTCGTGACTCTCCTGTCAGCCAGCGTGCTGCTGTGCATTCCCGTGCTGCTTGCCTCCGTGGGCGAGTTGGTCAACGAGCGCGCGGGCGTGCTGAACGTCGGTCTTGAGGGCGTGATCCTGATCGGTGTCTTCACGGCCGCGTTCGTCTTCCAGCGCACGAATAGCTTCGCTTTGGCCTTCCTCGCCGCCTTTGGCGGCGGTGTTCTCTGCTGGTTGATCCTGGGGATGCTCTACCTATGGCGGCAGACCGAGCAGATCGTCACCGGCCTGTTGTTCAACCTGTTCGCCTTCGGCCTGACGGCCACGCTCTTCTCGAAGTACGGCAACAATGCCCAGGAGGTCGTCACCCTGCCCGACCTCAACTTCGGGCCGCTGTCGGATATACCAGTCATCGGCCCGATCGTGTTCCAGCAGAACATCGTGGTCTACGCGTCCGTGGTCGTGGTGGTCCTGATCTCCCTGCTGCTGAACCGCAGTTGGTTCGGACTTCGAATCAGGGCGGTCGGTGAGATGCCCATGGTTGCCTACGAGAACGGCATACACGTCATGCGCCTGCGGTGGGTCAGCCTCTCGTTCGGCTGCATCCTGGGGGCGATGGGCGGTGCGGCCCTGGTGCTGTCGCAAAGCGGTGCGTTCTACCCCGGCATTACCAGCGGCGCTGGCTTCATCGCCCTCGCCATTGTGGTGGTGGGCCGGTTCAGCGCCTACGGGGTCCTCATCGCCGCTTACGCCTTCGGCATCGCGTCGTCGCTTCAGTTCTACCAGAGCAGCATCTTCGCACCGGTCGAACAGTGGCTACCGTTCCTGAGTTCCGCCGGAGCGCGCTACTTCTGGGTCGCATTCCCGTTCCTCGCCACTTTGGTGGCCCTTGCGATTTCGCGCAAAGCACGTTACCCAGCAGCGATCGGAAAGGAGTTCGTGGTCTAGCCGCGCCAGTTCAGCGCATCCCACAACGCAGTATCCGCCCAGCACACTCAGGAAGAGAGGCAGTCAGGTGAAGATCAACAACGTCAAGGGAGCCCTCGCGGTTCTCGCTGTCGGGGCCCTGGCCCTGACGGCATGCTCCTCGGGCGGAGGTGGTGGCAGCACGACGTCTGCGGCCCCCACGACGTCTGCGGCCCCGACCACATCATCGGCCCCAGCACCGTCGCCCACGAACGAGTACAAGGCGATCCGTGTTGCGCTGCTGACCCCCGGCACCGCGAATGACGGGTCCTGGGGACAGGCCGTTGCGACCGGCACCAAGGAGGCCGTGGACAAGATCGGCGGCGAGCTCACCATCTCCGAGGATCTCAACGAGGCCTCTGACTACGAGCAGGCGGGCAATGCGTTCGGCGCCGAGGGCTTCGACCTCGTCATCAACGCCAATGCGTCGATGGTCGACGTGACCAACAAGCTCGCGGAGCGGTACCCGGATACGAAGTTCGGCCAGATCGGCCTGATCGATGCGCCGCTGGCCAATCAGGCGGCGCGCCTGCCCATCCTGTGGAACGGCACTTTCGTGGCCGGCTACCTCGCGGGCAAGATGACCAAGACCAACAAGTTGGGAACGATCGGCGGTTTCGAGTTCCCGGCGCTCACCTCCGAGATGGAAGGCTTCGAGCTCGGGGCGCGCTACGCGAACCCCGACGTGAAGACCGAGCACGTCTACATCAATACCTGGACGGACACGGCTATTGCCGCGACTGCGGCGGAGGCGATGAAGGCCAGCGGCGTCGACATCATCTTCTCGGCCACCGACCAGGCGACTCAGGGCATCTTCAAGGTCATGGGTGAAAGCCCCGATCACTACGTGATCCCGCAGTACCTCGACAAGCACGACCAGGCCCCCGACGTCGTTCTGACGAGCGTGCTCTACGGCCTGCAGGGGATCTGCGGCAACTTCGTCCTCCAGGCGGCCTCGGACAACTGGGTGGCCGACTCTGCGTGGACCAACTGGGGCGAGGGCATGGAGCTTGCTCCGTACTACAACCTCGAGGAGAAGATCCCGGCTGAGGTGCGCGCCGAGGTCGAGGAGATCAAGTCGAAGTTGCAGAACGGCCAGATCGTCCTTCCGGGTCTCGATGTGATGGGCGTGCCCGGCGCCGCGGCGAAGATCGACATCAACTCGCTCAACGTGGGTTAAGTCGAGCGTGGTGGCCGCGCTGCTCCGGCAGCGCGG
>JBILVH010000180.1:0-4332 GCA_044370555.1 Candidatus Nanopelagicales bacterium | reverse complement strand
TGCCGCCTCCTGGCACGAGATCGTGATGGCCGGCCTGCTCGAAGGGGCGCTGGAGGTGTGCGATGAGGCCGGGGTGGCTGCGACGGTGCACCGCGTACCCGGTTCCTTCGAATTGCCCATCGTTGCCGCCGCCGCGGCGGCGACGGGCGTCGACGCCGTCATCGCCCTCGGCGTGATCATCCGCGGGGGCACCCCGCACTTCGAGTACGTCAGCCAGGCGGCGACGTCCGGGCTGACCCGGGTGGCTCTCGACAGCGGCGTGCCGGTGGGCTTCGGCCTGCTGACCTGCGACACGGAGGAGCAAGCCCTCGACCGGTCGGGGTTGCCCGGGTCGACGGAGAGCAAGGGGCGCGAGGCCGCAGCCGCGGCCATCGCCACGGCGGTGCTGCTGCGCGATGTGAGGGCCCTACAGTAAGCACTCGTGAAGACCTTCGAGGAGTTGTACTCCGAGCTGCAGGCCAAGGTCGCGATGAACGACCCGGCTTCGTCCACCGCGCGGCTCGTCGGCGCCGGGGTGCACGCCGTTGGCAAGAAGGTCGTCGAAGAAGCGGCCGAGGCCTGGATGGCCGCCGAGCACGAGTCACGTGAACGGGCCGCCGACGAGATCGCCCAACTGATCTACCACGCGCAGGTGCTCATGCTGGCCAGCGGCGTGACGCTCCGCGACGTCTACGAGCGGTTGTAGCCATGCTGCGCATCGCGATCCCCAACAAGGGTCAACTCGCCGAGCCCGCTGTGCAGTTGCTGCGCGAGGCCGGATACCTCGCCTCGACCGCTGCGCGCTCCCTCGCGGTCGTCGATCCCGACAACGGGGTGGAGTTCTTCTTCCTGCGCCCGCGGGACATCGCCACCTACGTCGGTGCCGGCACTCTCGACGCGGGCATCACCGGACGCGACATGCTCCTCGACTCCGGGGCGCCGGCGCGCGAGGTCGTCGCGCTCGGTTTCGCCGCTTCGACCTTCCGGTTGGCCGCGCCCCCCGGCGTCGCGACGACCCCGGCCGGGCTCGACGGCCTGCGCATCGCGACGTCATACCCGCGCTTGCTCGCCGACCACCTCGCGACACTCGGAATCACCGCGCAGATCGTCCGACTCGACGGTGCGGTGGAGAACGCCGTCGCGCTCGGTGTGGCCGACGCCATCGCCGATGTCGTCGACACCGGGACGACGTTGCGTCAGGCGGGCCTGGTCGTCATCGGCGAGCCGATGCTGGTGAGCGAGGCGCTCGTCGTCCGCCGGACCGGCGCTCCGGATGACCCCGCGGTCGACACCTTCATCCGTCGCGTCGAGGGCGTCATGGTGGCCCGCGGATACGTCCTCGTCGACTACGACATCCCCCTCGACCGCCTCGATGCCGCCTGCGCCGTGACGCCCGGGTTCGAGTCGCCGACGATCTCGCCGCTGCGCGACCCGGCCTGGGTCGCGGTCCGCGCGATGGTGCCGCGCCGGGACGTCCAGCGGGTCATGGACGAGCTCTATGCGCTCGGCGGCCGCGGGATCCTGGTCACCGACATCCACGCCTGCCGACTCTGACCTGCCTAGTCCGAGCGGGCCGCCGCCTCCCGCGGCGTCGCCCGCGGCCCGCGGGGCTGGTAGGCTGCGGCACGCAAGCGGAACGTGAGGTTCCCACCTGCTCGGACCCGTCCGATCCAGGTACGCGTCAGGTCAGCTCCCTCGGGGGGCTCATGACCGGCTACCTCCACTCCGCTCGCACCCGCGGGAATCGTTCCGGCGGGTGATCAGCGCGAGGAGGCACTATCAGCGTCGAGCCCCGGATCAATGATCGGATCCGCGTGCCGGAAGTCCGCCTGGTCGGTCCCAACGGCGAACAGGTCGGAATCGTCCGCATCGACGACGCCCTACGGCTTGCCCAGGAGTCCGACCTCGACCTCGTCGAGGTGGCGCCCATGGCGAAGCCCCCGGTGGCGAAGTTGATGGACTACGGCAAGTTCAAGTACGAAGCAGCTCTCAAGCTCCGCGAGGCGCGCAAGAACCAGGCGCACACAGTCATCAAGGAGATGAAGCTGCGGCCGAAGATCGACCCGCATGACTACGAGACCAAGAAGGGTCACGTACTGCGGTTCCTCAAGGCCGGCGACAAGGTGAAGATCACGATCATGTTCCGCGGCCGGGAGCAGTCACGACCCGAACTCGGACTGCGCCTGCTCACACGACTCGCCGAAGACGTGGCCGACTACGGCTTCGTCGAGTCGGCACCCAAGCAAGACGGCCGGAACATGCTGATGGTTCTGGCACCGGCGAAGCGCAAGGCGGAGGGACGTCCCGCCGCCGCTGCGCCGCTAGACGAAGAGTAAGACCGCACCTGCGGGCCGAGTGCCTGCGCGACACGAGAACTGGAGACGAACGATGCCGAAGATGAAGACGCACAGTGGCGCGAAGAAGCGCTTCAAGGTGACGGGTAGCGGCAAGCTCACGCACGAGCAGGCCAACCGTCGGCATCTGTTCGAGAGCAAGACGAGCCGGCGCACGCGGCGGCTCATGCTCGACCAGCCGGTCGCAGCCGCAGATGTGAAGAAGATCAACAAGCTGCTCGGTCGCTGACCGGCTGGAGGGAGAACGTCATGGCACGCGTGAAGCGCGCAGTGAACGCGCAGAAGAAGCGCCGGGAGGTACTCGACCAGGCCAGCGGCTACCGGGGTCAGCGCTCCAGGCTGTACCGCAAGGCCAAGGAGCAGGTCACGCACTCGTTGGTCTACGCCTACAACGATCGCAAGGACCGCAAGGGCGACTTCCGTCGACTGTGGATCCAGCGCATCAACGCCGGCGCCCGGGCCAACGGGATGACCTACAACCGATTCATCCAGGGCCTCAAGGCCGCCGGCGTCGAGGTCGACCGGCGCATGCTGGCCGAGCTCGCGGTCAACGACCCGGCGGCATTCAGCGCGCTCGTCGAGATCGCGCGGTCGGCAGCCCCCACCGTCCCCGCTGCGTAGGGCGTGCAGCGCCCCCTGACCTCGCCTGCCTCACCCCGCGTCAAGGCGGTGCGAGCCCTGCACACCCGCAAGGGGCGCAGGGAGTCCGGGACTTTCCTCGCCGAGGGGCCGCAGGCGGTCGCGGCGGCACTGGCCGCGGGGTCCGACGTGCGCGAGGTCTTCGCGACCGAGATCGCGGCGGGTGCTCAAGACTTCGGCGACGTCGTCGTGGTCAGCGACGAGGTGCTCGCGGCGATGGCCGAGACCGTGACCCCGCAGGGTGTCGTGGCCGTGTGCGGAATCCCGCGCACCGGCGTCGATGCAGTGCTGGACGGTACGGGCCCGGTGGTGGTGGTCGAGGCCCTGTCCGATCCGGGCAATCTCGGCACGATCATCAGGACCGCCGACGCGGCGGGTGCGCGCGCCCTGCTGCTCACCGAGGGGTCGGTGGACCCCTACAACGGCAAGTCCGTCCGGGCGAGCGCCGGTTCGATCTTCCACCTCCCGTGTGTCACGGACGTGTCCCTCGACCAGGCGGTGACCGCCTGCCGTGCGGCCGGACTCGCCGTGGTCGGGGCTTCCGCCGACGGGGTCGGGCCGGTTTCGGCGGTCAGCCCGCCGGTCGCGTGGCTGTTCGGATCGGAGGCGCACGGGCTGTCGGAGCGGGCCCGACAGCTCGTCGATACGACGGCCTACATCCCCATGCCCGGTCGAGCGGAGAGCCTCAATGTCGCCGTGGCCGTGGCGGTGTGCCTCTTCGCACACCTGCCCGACACGCGCCGCCCAAGACCCCCCCCCGTGCCCCGGTGCGGGAGACTAGGGGTCGGCTCACGCGAATTGCGCCCCAAAGCCCGGCCCCGCGTTCTAGGAGGAAGCCATGAAGGTCGAGGAAGCCGCCCGTTACATCACGCTGCCGGCGTTCGAGGAGACCGGCTACGTCATCCTCGACTCCTACGACCAGTCGGCCGACCCGACGGAGTGGCTCGACATCGAGTACGTCGACTGGAAGTCCTCCGGTGACACCCGGTTCGCTCCCCTCGCCTCGGCCTACGGTGACCTCGAGTGCAACGGGTTCTGGCACCACAACCCCCCGAAGACTGACAAGGACGGCGTGTGGGTCGAGGCGAACATCGCCCGCGCGCCGCGACTGAAGGCGCGCGCGGAGGAGCCGGGTGCCAACATCGGCCGCTGCCGCGTGATCGAACTCAAGCCGAATACCTACGCCGAGTCGCTGTGGAATCTCCACATCGACGACAACAACCGCCTCAACGAGGAGGGCACGGGCTGGGTCGTGCGCGGGTTCTTCAACCTGACGGACAACCCGGATTCCTACATGATCCTGCGCGAGGACCGCGACGACCCGAGCACCGAGTCCCGCATCGCGCTTCCTGCCGGCGCC
>JBILVH010000179.1:0-4344 GCA_044370555.1 Candidatus Nanopelagicales bacterium | reverse complement strand
GGCATCGACGAGACCAAGGACCAGTCGTACGTGCTCGCGGTCCTCGATGGTGCCCAACTAGCCGGTGCACTCTTCCCGGTCGGTGACACGCGCAAGGAGGCGATCCGTGACGAGGCGCGGGCGCGCGGCCTCCTCGTCGCCGACAAGCCAGACAGTCACGACATCTGCTTCATCCCCGATGGTGATACCGCGGCGTGGCTGCACGAGCGGATCGGGGAGGGGCCAGCCGATATCGTCGACGCAGCCTCCGGTGCCGTGGTCGGGCGCACCACCACCGCCTACGCCCTCACTATCGGCCAGCGGCGCGGGCTTGATTTGCGCGTCCCGGCCGAGGACGGCCGGCCGCGGTACGTCGTCGACGTCGACCTTGACGCTGCGCGGGTGACCGTGGGTGCCCGTGATGCGCTCGCGGTGGATCGCATCAGCGCCGAGCATGTGCGGTGGTGTGGAGGTCCGGTGCGCACCACGATCACCGGCGCGGTGCAGATCCGTGCTCACGGTGACGAACTGCCCGCCCGGGTCGAGGCCACCGGTGATCACCTCGACGTGCGGCTGATGGAATCGGTGTACGGCGTCGCCCCCGGTCAGACGCTCGTCGTGTACGACGGCTCGCGCGCACTGTGCTCGGCGACGATCCGCGCCACGGATCGCGCGTGATCGAGGCCTTCGCGGCGACCGGCATCGGCTCACTCCCAGGCACGCATCCCGCGGAGGCTGCCCAGATCGTCGCGGGGGAGATCGGCGGGCTCCCGCACGTCGCCGAACTTCCGGCGCGCGGGCCGGGTGCCGACATGGTGGGTCGCACCGCCGGGATGCTCGCGCAGGTCGCCGAGGATTTCGCCGTTGAGACCACACCCGTGGGGTGGCGGTTCGCGGATGCACCGGGCCGCGCGATGCGGCGTGCCGCACAGTGGCTGATCGAAGACCTGGACTGCTTCGAGGAGCACGCCCCCCGCCGCGTGGTGAAGCAGCAGATCGTCGGGCCGTGGACGATGGCGGCGATGATCGAGATGCGCAATGGCGAGCGGGCGGTGCGCGATGAAGGGGCGTGCCGCGACATTGCTGGTGCACTCGCTGAGGTGGCAGTCGGCCAGGTATTGCAGCTGCGGCGCCGCTGCCCAGGGGCGGAGGTGATCATCCAGGTCGATGAACCGATGCTGCGCACCGTGCTTCAGGGCGGGGTGAACACAGCGAGCGGACTCGCTACCTACCGGGCCGTCGATCCGCAGCGGGCGCGCACCGCACTCGCTGCCGTGGTCGACGCGGTGCACGGTGTGGATGCGCGGGTCGCCGTGCACTGCTGCGCCGAGGAGCCGCCGCTGGAGGTGATGCGCGGCAGCGGCGCTGATCTGCTCAGCGTCGATGCACTGTTGCGCTTCGATGAGGACCACCTCGCCGAAGCGCTTGAGCGCGGCACGACCCTGATGCTCGGTGTGGTGGGCACAGCAGCGTTCGATGTGCCCGGGGTGGCGGCGGTCGCTGAGCCAGCAGCTCGCAGGGTGCAGCGGCTGCTCGACCGGTGGGGCACCGCACCGGAGCGCGCGGGGGAGCGGGTGATCCTGACGCCTGCCTGCGGACTCGCCGGATCGCCGCCAGACTGGACCCGGCTGGTGCTGCGGGCACTGGCGGAGGCCGGACGGCTCCTCCGGGACGATGGCTCCACCCAGTCAGCGGGGGATCGCGCGGGTGAGCGCGCGGCGGACGACGCGGGAGGACGGACATGAGCGCGGTGCCCGCGACCAAGCGCGAGCGGTGGCTCGAACTTGTCGGGATCATCGAGGCGGCGCGCACCCGCTACTACGAGCATGATGCACCGACGCTGTCGGATGCGGACTACGACGCGCACTACGCCGAACTCGAGGCCCTGGAGCGTGAGTGGCCCGAGCTTGCGACCCAGGACTCGCCAACGCAGTCGGTCGGCGGCCGCCGGTCGGAGATGTTCGCCCCCGTCGAGCACCTGCAGCGGATGTACAGCCTCGACAACGCGTTCGACGCCGAAGAGGTGGCCGCGTGGGCGGCGCGTGTCGAGAAGCCGCTGGGGTCGCTACCGCAGATGCTGTGCGAACTCAAGGTCGACGGGCTCGCGGTTGATCTCGTATACGAGGCCGGTCGACTTCGCTCGCTCGCCACACGCGGCGACGGCCGAGTCGGCGAGGATGTGACGTTCAATGCGGGATTCATCCCGGCCGTGCCCCAGACGCTGACGGGCAAGACGCTGCCCGCGCTGATCGAGGTGCGCGGCGAGATCTACTTCCCGGTCGAGGCGTTCGAGCGCATCAACGACGAGCAACTCGCCCTCGGTGGCTCGCCGTTCGCGAATCCGCGCAATGCAGCGGCGGGCACCCTGCGCCAGCGCATCGACCGCCGCCAGGAAGAACTCGCGGAGGCGAGGTCGAAGGCCACCGACCGCAGTGCGGCGCGCATCGCACGGCTGGAGTCGGAGTTGCACCTCGCCCTGGCGCGACTCGCCGGGCTGCAGTTGGTCGTGCACGGCATCGGGGTTCACGAGGGCACCGCGCTGACACGGCAGAGCCAGGCGTACGACGTCCTCGCGGCACTCGGCATGCCGACCAGCGACCGGATCCGCGTGGTGAGTGACCTGGCAGGCGTGCAGGAGTACATCGACTACTACGGGGTGCATCGCCACGATGTGGAGCACGAGATCGATGGGGTTGTCGTCAAGGTCGATGACCTCGCATTGCAGGACAGGTTGGGGTCGACGTCACGCGCTCCGCGCTGGGCGATCGCCTATAAGTACCCGCCCGAGGTCGTACGCACGCGGCTTCTCGACATCGCTGTGAATGTCGGACGCACCGGTCGGGTGACGCCGTTCGCGGTGATGGAGCCCGCGCGGGTGGCCGGGTCGACCGTCAGCATGGCGACTCTGCACAACGCTCACGAGGTGCAGCGCAAGGGGGTGCTCATCGGTGACCTTGTGTTCCTGCGCAAGGCCGGGGAGATCATCCCGGAGGTGCTCGGCCCCGTGGTCGAGGTGCGCGACGGCAGCGAGCGCGCTTTTGTGATGCCGACGCACTGCCCCGAGTGCGGGACGCTGCTCGCTCCCGAGAAGGAGGGCGACGCCGACATCCGCTGCTCGAACGCGCGGGTGTGTCCCGCGCAACTGCGCGAGCGGATCTTCCACGTCGCCTCGCGCGGGGCACTCGACATCGAGGGCCTCGGCTACAAGGCCGCGGTGGCGCTGCTCGCCGAGGGAGTGCTCACCGACGAGGGTGAACTGTTCGCGCTCGATGCCGAGCGGCTGGGTGCCACCGGGTTCTTCACCCGTTCGGCGGGCAAGGGCGAGACGGGGCGTCATGTGACGACAGCCGGCACCACACTGCTCGCCCAGCTGGAGGTCGCGAAGTCGCGTCCGCTGTGGCGCGTCCTGGTCGCGCTGTCGATCCGACACGTCGGCCCGACAGCCGCGCAGGCACTGGCCAAGGCCTTCGGGTCGATGGCGGCGATCCGCGCGGCCAGCGTGGCCGACCTGAGTGCCGTGGACGGCGTCGGGCAGGTGATCGCGGAGTCGATCACCGAGTGGTTCACCGTTGACTGGCATCGCGCGATCGTCGACGCGTGGGCCGCGCACGGCGTACGCATGGCCGATGAGCAGGTCGACGTGGGTGAACAGCCGCTGGCCGGGCTCACGATCGTGATCACCGGGTCGGTGCCCGGCTACACCAGGGATGGCGCCAGCGAGGCCATCACCGCACTCGGCGCAAAGTCGGCCGGGTCAGTATCGAAGAAGACCGACTACGTCGTGGTGGGGGAGGGTGCGGGTTCGAAGGCCGAGAAGGCCGCGGAACTCGGCGTACCCATCATCCCCGCGGAGCGCTTCGAGGTGCTGCTCACGCAGGGCCCAGCGGCCGCCCTCGCCTGACCTCGCCTGACCTCGCCTGACCTCCTCCACCCGTGGCATCTTTGGTGCACATCAACTCACATCGTGCAGATTTGCACCAAAGATGCCAAGGGGGCCGGTGGTTGCGCCGCCACTAGGCTTGGGACATGTCCACGATCGACCGCGAGACGGTGGCGCACCTCGCGCGGCTTGCGCGCCTGGCAATCCCCGAGGCTGATCTCGACGGCTACGCCGCCCAACTCGATGTGATCCTGGCATCGGTCGCACGGGTCTCCGATGTGGCAGCGGCTGATGTGCCCCCCACCTCACACCCGATGCCGCTGGTCAATGTCTTCCGTGACGACGTGACTCGGCCCGGGCTCACTCCCGACGAGGCACTCGCCATGGCGCCCGCGGCCGAGGACGGCAGATTCCGCGTGCCCCGCATCCTGGACGAGGAGTAGGGGTGAGTCAGCACATCGAGCGGCTCGGCGCCGCAGCACTCG
>JBILVH010000178.1:0-4356 GCA_044370555.1 Candidatus Nanopelagicales bacterium | reverse complement strand
GACCGACTCACCGCGGCGCAGTCGCATCCGCGCCGCGACGACGCGTGCATCCTGGTGGGCCGAGTGGTGCCCTGACGTGGGTGCGCGATCCGAACACGTCGTGGCCGCAGTGGACGGCGGCCCGCAATCCGACGTCGTCCTCAGTGCCGGTCGACGCATCGCCGACATAGTGCGCCTGCCGCTCACGGCGCTGTACGTCGCACCGCCGGATGAGGCCGAGCTGCCAGCGGCCATCCAACGCTGCATGGGCACCGATTCCGAGGTGTGGGAGTTGCCGACGCAGGAGGGCGCCTCACCGATCGGCGTACTCAGCCGACGCACCGATCAGCCGGGCGTCTTCGCCGAGGTCCTCGGGCGCGGTCGTACGGCGTACACCGTGGCTCAGCGGGCAGCAGCACCAGTCGTGATCGTTCCGCCAAAGGTGCTGACGGTCACCCCCATCGCGCGTATCGCGATCGCGATCGACGGCTCCCAGCAACTTCTCGGTCCCGCCGTGCGCACCCTCCGCAGGTTCGTCGGTGCCGGAGTTGACGTCGTCGCCGTGCACGTCTTCGAGCCCGGTTCGGTCCCGCCCTTCTGGGATCAGCCGCATCACGCACTCGAAGCGTGGTCTGATGAGTTCGCCGCGCGCGCGGGCGGGGCCCCGACCGAGATCATCACGCGATCGGGACGGCCGCGCGAACATCTCCTCGAGGCGGCCCTCGCGTCCGAAGCCGACCTGATCGTCCTGCCGTGGGATCAGCGGATCGACCCCGATCGGGCGTCGCTGGTGCGCGAGTGCCTCGCTGAGAGTCCGATTCCCATCATGGTCGTCCCGGGCGCATGACGTGACGCGCACATTCGCCGCGATTGCGTTCGACTGGGACGGTACGGCCGTACCGGGGCGCAGCACCCGTCAGCCGTCGGTTCTCGAGCTCCTCGAACACCTGACGGGGTACGCAGTCCACGTCGCCGTGGTGACCGGGACGAGCACGCAGACCCTCCTGAAGCAGTTGCGCCCGTGGCCTCAGCACGATGGCCACCTGCTCGCATGCGTCGATAGGGGCTCCAAGGTCGTCCGGCTCAGCGCCCGCGGCGTCGACGTACTCTACGAACGCACGTCGACAGCGCACGAGGACGCAGCACTCGACGCGGCCACCGCGGATCTGATCGACGTCTTATGCCAGCGCAAACTCCCGATCGGTGACGCCATCCGTCGCACAAATCGTCGCAAGGTGGATCTGCTGCCGGATCTTGTGGATCCACCCAAGGCCGCAATCGCGCACACACTGGCGGCGAGCACCGCAGCTGTCCGCCGGGCCGGCTTCGATGCTCTCGGCGATGTCGTGGCGGTCGCCGAGGGCATCGCGGCGGCGGCGGGCCTCCCGCACGCACGTGTCACGACGGATGCGAAGCACATCGAGATAGGTCTGACCGACAAGGGCGACGCGATGCGGTGGCTGATGGAGGCCTGGGGCAATCTCGGCATCGGTCCCGGCTTGATCATGGTCGCCGGTGATGAGTTCGGCGAACTCGGCGGAGCCTCGGGGAGTGACGCACGGATGCTCGTCCACCCCGGTCTCACCGCGGTGAGTGTCGGAGTCGAACCTGGCCGAGTGCCCGGCGACGTGGAACGCCGCCGGGGCGGCCCGCGAGAGTTCGCCCGCATCATCGCTGAACAGGTACGTCGACACCGTACGCGTGCCGTACCCGACATTGATCATGATCCGCGGTGGTGTCTGCGGATCAGCGCCGATCCGGCGCGGGAGCGTGTCAATGAGAGTCTGCTCGCGCTGTCCGACGGCTACTTCGGAGTCCGCGGTTCGTGGGAGGAGGCGTCCGACTCCAGCACCCCCGCGGTGCTGGCCTCAGGGGTCTACACGGGCCACGCTCAATCACTCCTCCAGGGGCCGACATGGACAGCGATCGATCGTGCGGCCACACCGCGCGATGACCGCACGCTCGATATGCGCACCGGAGTGCTCGTCCGCACGCGCGACGATGGCACGGCGCTGTCTTCACGTTTCCTGTGTCGTGGCATCCCGGGTGCGGGGTTGATGAGACTCTCCGGTCAGCTTGCCCGTGGGGATGGCCCTGCACTGCAACGACCGGCTACGGCTGCGCGGATCGCTGCTGGCCGCGATCCCGCCGGGGTGGAATGGATGGTGCTCGCCGCGGATCCCGCCAACGACGGCGCCTCCGCGGGAGGCATCGCCGCCGCTGCGGTCTCCACGGTCGGAGCACACACCGAGCGCATAGTCGGGATGGTCGCCCACCACGACCAGATCCCGACCGCGCAGTCCGCCACCCGGCACGTCCTCGCGCTCGCCGGTCTCGGACATGACCGACTCCTCGCACGTCATCGGCGACGATGGGCGGACGCCTGGCTCGGTGCCGCGATCGACATCCCCGCCGACCCCGAGATGGAACACGCCGTCCGGTTTGCGACCTTCCACCTGCTCAGCATGGCCGGCGGTGCGGAGTCCGACCGTGAACTCGCAGTCGGCCCGCGCGGACTCACGGGTACGGCGTACGCCGGACATGTCATGTGGGACGCCGACGTCTTCGTCCTGCCCGTGCTCACCGCGATCGCCCCGCAGGCCGCCAGGTCGATCCTGGAGTACCGACTCCACCGCATGCCCGAAGCGTGTGCCCGCGCCCGGGATTCGGGTCACGCGGGCGCCCGCTTCCCGTGGGAGTCGGCGCGGACGGGTGTGGAGGTGACGCCGGCATCATGCGCTGTCCACGGTGTTGTGCGCGAGGTGGCCGCTGGCCAGCGGGAGGAGCACATCACGGCCGACGTTGCCTGGGCGGCGTACTTCTACGGTCATTGGACCGGCGACGACGGGTTCTCGGCCGGGCACGGAACCGACCTGACCCTCGCCGCCGCGAGGTACTGGGCAAGCCGGATAACGACCGATGCCGCAGGCCCGCACATCCTTGATGTGCAAGGCCCGGACGAGTACCACGATCACGTGAACGACGACGCCTTCACCAACCAGATGGCCGCGTGGTGTCTCGGCCGGGCCGCCGACATCCTCGCCCGCGACAGTGCTGCGTCGAGTGATCCAGTCAGATCGCAGGAGATCCGCACCTTCCGCGACCTCAGTGCTGGCCTGCGCATCCGCGTAGACCCGGTGCGCGGTGTGCACGAACAGCACTCCGGCTACTTCGACCTCGTGCCCATGCATGTCGGTGGCATCGCCACGCCGCCGGTCGCCCTCGACCTCGTCGTCAACCCCGCGTTGCTCGCCGTGTCGCAGGCGATCAAGCAGCCCGATGTGCTGATGGCACACCACCTCATGTGGCTCGTCGACCCGTCGTGGCCCCCTGAGCACCTGGCGAACGACATGGACTACTACGACCCGTGCACCGCGCACGGCTCGTCCCTGTCGCCCGGTGTGCACGCGACGCTTCTTGCGCGATTGGGGCGTGCCGACGAAGCCGTGACCTGGCTGCGCACCGCAGCCTTCATCGATCTGCACGATGAGCACGGACTCGCGGCGGGAGGCGTACACCTGGCCGCGATGGCGACGGTGTGGCAGGCACTGGTCTTCGGCTTCGTCGGTCTACGGCTCGATTCGTCCGGGGACATGCACGTCGATCCGCGCTTACCCGACTGTTGGCCGGAGATCACAGTGCGGCTCCGAGTGCGAGACGTGCAGGTGCACCTGCGCGTGCGCAACGACCACGTTGGCGTCTGGTCGTCCGGCCCGATCAAGCTGAACGCAGGTGGTCGAAGAGTCGGGCGAATGCCAGCGATTCCACCAGGGGCATCACCCAGTCGTCCGCGCCCCGGATCCGGCGACTGACCGCGTCGAGCATGCGTTGGTACGGGTCGACCGGCGCGAACTCCTCCGTACGTCGTCCGTCACGCCCGACCACCTCGAGCAGGCTGGGTGTGTCGCGCGACGTGAAGGCGTCACCGCCGGGAAGCCACGCGGTGCCGTCCTCGCCGGTCACGGCCAGCCACTCGCTGTCGGGGATGTTCATTGCCGTCACACAGAATGCGTCGACGTCGCCAACGCGCATCCACGCGCGCGTGGTGAGATCGACACCGCCCGGATGCAGAAGTCGTTCAACCCGCTGCGCCGTGAAGTCCGACCATCCGGTAAGCCAGAGGGGCGCCGCCATCGCGTAGGGGCCGAGGTCGTACAGCGCACCTCCACCATGGGCCGGATCGAGCCGGTAGTTGTCGGCCTCGACACCGTTGAAGGTGAACCCCGCGCTGACGTGACGGACCGCGCCGATCTCTTCCGACGCGATGATCTCGGCGAGCCGGACCGTACGCGGGTGCCATCGGTTCCAACTGGCCTCGACCGCGAGCAATCCGGTCTCGTCGGCCGCTGCGATGAGTGTCTCGACCTCGGCGGCCGA
>JBILVH010000177.1:0-4365 GCA_044370555.1 Candidatus Nanopelagicales bacterium | reverse complement strand
CAAGAGTACGCGCCGGACACGGCAGCGGTGACGGGGGCGCGCGGCGTGTGTCTGGGATAGTGGCCCCCATGGCACCCCCTATCGTGCACATCGCGGGGGCGCGCCCGAACTTCCCGAAGGCCGCCCCCGTGATGGCGGCCCTGGACCGTCTGGGTGTCCGCCAACGGCTGATCCACACCGGACAGCATTACGACGACCGCATGTCAGAGGTGTTCTTCCGCGAGTTGGACCTGCCCACCCCCGACGTGAACCTCGGCGTCGGCTCCGGGAGTCACGCCCAGCAGACCGCCGCGCTGATGGTCGGCCTCGAAGCAGAGTTCCTCGAGACCCGACCTCCCCTCGTCGTCGTGTACGGCGACGTGAATTCCACGGTGGCGGCGGCACTCGTGGCAGCCAAACTCCACATCCCGGTGGCTCACGTCGAGGCCGGGCTGCGAAGTTTCGACATGAGCATGCCGGAGGAAGTCAACCGTCGCCTGACCGATCAGCTCTCCGAGCTACTGCTCGTCACCTCTCCGGAGGCAATTGCGCACCTCTCCCGAGAGGGGGTTCCTGCGGATCGCATCCACCTCGTCGGCAATCCGATGATCGACACGCTGCTTGCGCACATCGACAGCTTCGACGCCGACGGTGCGCGTGCGCGGTTCGCTCTGCCGCCCGACTACCTTGTGGCGACGCTGCACCGGCCCGCGAACGTCGACAGCCCGGACCAGGCGGGTGAGTTGGTCAGCGTGCTGCACGCGGCGGCTGGGCGGGCCGATGTCATCATCCCGCTGCACCCCCGCGGGCGGGGCGTTCTCGAGGCCCTCGGACTCGCAGAACACCCGCGGGTCCACGTGGTCGATCCGCTCGGCTACATCGACTTCATCTCCCTCGTGCGGGGCGCCCGCGCGGTCATCACGGATTCCGGTGGAGTCCAGGAGGAGACCACGATCCTCGGTATCCCGTGTCTCACCCTTCGCCCCAACACCGAGCGGCCCATCACGATCACGCACGGGACGAACCGCCTCGTCTCCGTGGGCACCCTGATCCCCGAACTCGACGGCTGCCTGGCCGTCACCGGTCGTTCGCCAGCACGTGTGCCGCCACTATGGGACGGTCGGGCCGGTGAGCGCATCGCCGACGTGATCACCCGCTGGCTCGATGATTCGAGGGCCCAGTGACGGCGCGACTTGCCGACGCACTCCTGCCCCACCTCGACGGGATCAACGCCATCGTCGTTCTCGACGGCCCGCAGGCGGGTACCTTCAGCCACTTCATCGCCGACCTCGGCCGCCCCGTGCGCGCAGGCACCGCGGTGCAGTCGGGTGAGTTCGGCCTGGTGCGCATCCCCGACACCCTCACTGGTCTCGACCGGCTCGGTGGCGCGTGTGCGCAAGCCCCCACCGGGGCGGGGCTGGCAGTCCTGCTGGCCGGGTCGACGGAGGCGCTGTCCTCGGATGCGGTCGCCGAGGCCATCACGGCTCCCGGCGCTGAGATCCTCGCTGTCACGAGCACCGTCTACCCGAGTTTCCCCCTGCTCGTCCTGCTGCGACGTACACCGCAGACCGCAGACGGTGTCGCGGAGACGCTGGTCACGCGTCTGGAATCCCTTCGGGAAGCACCCGAAGGCTCCGGCACCGGTGATGCGGCACTCCTCGACCTCGACCCCGAGGTGCGCGCCCGACTCGACCGCATGCGCGCCGAGACCGCGCGGATGCGCCATCAGATGCGCGCGGCGGTGGCGCGCGCGGAGTCGGCCGAGAAGGCGCTGCGCCGGGCCAATGCATCTGCCGCCTGGAAGGTCGGGCGGCTGCTGGTGGAGGCGGCCAAGTCGCCACGCAAGATCTTCACGCTGCCGCGCGACCTCTTCGCGCTGTGGCGACTGCGCACAGCGCGCCGTCGGGGAACGGTCACGGCCGAGGTCGAGACCGGCGGGACGTTCCTCGAACGTGCCGATGTTGCCGACTCCCGGCTGCTGCGTCCCCGGCTCGGCGGCGCCGACGCACCGGGCCGGCTGTCCATCGTGGCCGTCGTTGATGACCGAGTCGCAGCGACTCTGGCGCCGTACGCCACGGTGACGCGCGTGACGCCGCACGATGCGGGCGAGGTCGTCGCAACCGTCGACCCGGACCTCGTCATCATCGACTCGGCTGCTGCGCAGTCCCCGGGACCGTGGCTCCACCTAGGCGACCCGGCGGCCGCGGATCGCGAGGCCGCCGCACTCGATCTGGTACTCGCCGCCCAGGACCTCGGCCGACCCGTGGTGTTCCGGCGATCTGGCGACCTCTCGCTATCCGCCGGCCTGCACGATCTTGCCGCCCGTTGCGACCTCGTCATGACTGACCGCGACGGCAGCGACCTGCCGGCCTGGGACCCGGGCGTGGACCTCCGCGCGTGCTACGCATCCACCGGGGGTGCGCGCTCCGGGTCGGTCTGGATCGGTGACCTGTCGCTACGGATGCCGACCGCGCAGCGAGCAGACATCCTCGATCTGCTCCGGCATGCACCCGGCCTCACGATCCATCCCCGCGCCGACGTGCTGACGACGTACCCCCTGGAGTGGCCCGCGGACCTCCGCGAGCGCGTGGGCGAGTCGATCGTTGCGCATGACCTCACGCATGTCCTCGCCCGGTCCGAGATCTGCCTCGCGGGTGACCCGACGGACCCGATCGCGTCGCACGCGATCGCGGCGGGTGCGCGGGTGGTGACCCCCGTGTCCCAAGATGCACTGACCCTGCTCACCGCGGGTCCCCTCACCGTCGAGGAACACCGGAGCGCTCTGCAGGACCTGTTCGAGAACTCGGCCGCGCCAGTACGCCTCCAGTCGCTGTGCCGCATGCTCCGACTGACCGTCCGACCCTTGGCGGTCCGCGATGTCGCCTTGGTGGTCGCCGATGCCGAACCGGGGATTGCTCCGGCAATCCTGCGGCAGACGCATCGCCCGACCCAGATTGCGGTGGCCGACGATTCCGGACTCGACGAGTTGCGTGCCGCAGGCATCTCCGTTCGGCGCACTGCGGAGTGGTCCCCGGGTGCACTTGCGCGACTGCTGGACTCGCCGATCTCCTTCGCAGCAACGGCCGCCGAGGTACGACGATGGCCCCGCGATCAGGTGCGCACGGCCGTGATCGCGCACGAGTCAGGGATGGGCGTTCGCGCATGACCTCATCACGCACCGCCCTGGTCTACGGGGACGTGAACCTCAACATCATGGACGGCTCGGCCATCTGGGTCGCCTCGATGGTGGAGGCCTTGGTCGGCGCCGGGGTGCGGGTGACACTCCTGCTGAAGGCCCCCGTTGAGACCGATCGCTTGGTCGCACCCATCGAGGCGCTTCCCGATGTGCGCGTCGTGCGCGCGGTCGAGTCCGGGTTGTCCAAGACCGCGCTATCCCCTCTGACGGCGCATCGCATCATGACCGAACTCGACCAAGCCGAGGCCTTCGACATGGTCGTCGTCCGTGGCATGCGGCTGGTCTCGACCCTCGCCGCCAGGGGCGGGTTCGAGGGACGGTTGTGGACCTACCTCACCGACATCCCCCAATCCGCCACCGCGTTCGCCGACTGGGACTCGACATCATTGCGGCGAGTATGCGAGGTCAGTCGGTTCATGCTCTGTCAGACGGAGGAATTGAGATCTTTCCTCGAGTCGCGCGTCGACGCCGCGTGCGGGAAGTCCGTGCTGTGGACCCCGGTGGTCCCGCTCCCGGAGTTCACATTGCCGACCCGGCCACCTCTCGTCGACGCCGAAGGCCGGCAGGTGCGCCCGATCCGCCTGGTGTACACCGGCAAGTTCGCACCGCTGTGGAACACGCTGGAGATGACCTCCCTTCCCGAGCTCCTCCGCCAGCGCGGTATCGACGCCGAACTGCACATGGTGGGCGACAAGATCCACGAGGTGCCCGCAGATCCGGAGTACGCACCCCGGATGCGCGCCGCGCTCACCGCACCGGGTGTCATCTGGCACGGGGGCGTACCGCGGCAGCGCGCCATGGAACTGACCGCAGCGTGCGACCTAGGCCTGTCGTGGCGACATCCCGAGATGGATGCCAGCCTCGAACTGTCTACCAAAGTCCTCGAATTCGGCGCCCTTGACGTGCCGGTGGTGGCCAATCGCACGTTGATGCACGAGAGCCTCTACGGACCCGACTACCCCCTCTTCGTCGGCTCTCTCACCGACGTCGCGGCGGCCGTGGCCACTGCCGTGGCACAGCCATCGACGCTCACCGCCGCGGCTGTGACAGCCCGCCGCGTCTCCGAGCGCTACACGATGCCCGTCGCGATCGAGCGGATGCGCGCACACCTCGACCGCGCCTTCCCGACCGGCTCCGCGCAGGCCCCGGACAGCACTGCGCCGCTGCGCGTGGGCGTGGCCAGTCACGAC
>JBILVH010000176.1:0-4368 GCA_044370555.1 Candidatus Nanopelagicales bacterium | reverse complement strand
CAAGAAGGCCCCGGCCAAGAAGAAGGCTCCGGCGAAGAAGGCCGCTGCCAAGAAGGCCCCGGCCAAGAAGAAGGCTCCGGCCAAGAAGAAGGCCGCTGCCAAGAAGGCCCCGGCCAAGAAGAAGGCTCCGGCCAAGAAGAAGGCCGCTGCCAAGAAGGCCCCGGCCAAGCGCAAGGCGCCCGCGAAGAAGCGCGCTGCGAAGCGCTAGACACCATAGTGAAGGCGCCCATCCCGCAAGGGGTGGGCGCCTTCACTATTGCTCCAGGACTATTGCTCCAGGACTATTGCTCCAGGACTATTGCACCCGGACTATTGCTCTAGGCCGGCCAGGATCTTGCGGCAGATGGCGCCGAGGGCGGCGAACTCCTCCGGGCTGAGGACATCGACGAGATGATCGCGCACGCTGGCGACGTGGTCGGGGGCGGCTGCCACAAGCGTCGCCCAGCCCGCGTCGGTGAGCACCGCGAACGATCCGCGCCGGTCGTCGGCGCACTGTTCGCGATCGACGAGGCCGCGCGCGACCATCCGGTCGATCTGGTGCGACAGCCGGCTGCGAGACGAGAGGGTCAATTCGGCGAGGTCGCTCATGCGTACCCGTCGGCCCGGAGTCTCCGACAGCCGCACCAGGATCTCGTAGTCCTGTCCGGTGAGGTTGTGCTGCTCCTGCAGCTCGCGGCCGAGTCGGTCGTCGAGCCGCTTGGTCGCGGCGATCCAGGAGCGCCACGACGCCTGCTCCTCGGGAGTCAGCCACTTCGTCATGCGGCCCCCGGAACGGTGAGGATCTCAGCACCGGACGACGTCACGACGAGCGTGTGCTCGAACTGTGCGGTCCGCAAGCGGTCGCGGGTGACGACGGTCCAGCCGTCGGCCCAGATCTCGTAGTCGATCGTGCCGAGGGTCAGCATCGGCTCGATGGTGAAGGTCATGCCCACCGCCATCGGGAGGTCAGCCCGCGGGTCGTCGTAGTGCGGGATGATCAGGCCGGTGTGGAACGACGTCCCGATCCCGTGGCCGGTGAAGTCGCGGACCACGCCGTAGTCGAAGCGCCGGGCATAGCTCTCGATGACCCGCCCGATCACATTGATGGGTCGGCCCGGGGCCACCGCCCTGATTGCGCGGTCGAGCGCCTCGCGGGTGCGCTCGACGAGGAGCCGGGACTCCTCGTCGACGTCGCCGACGAGGAACGTGGCATTGGTGTCCCCGTGCACCCCGCCGATGAACGCGGTGATGTCGACATTGCAGATGTCACCGTCGGTCAGCACCGTGGAGTCCGGGATGCCGTGGCAGATCACCTCGTTGAGCGAGGTGCACAGCGACTTGGGGAAGCCCCGGTAGCCGAGGGTCGACGGGTAAGCACCGTGGTCGAGGAGGAACTCGTGCCCGATCCGGTCGAGTTCATCGGTGGTGACGCCGGGGCGGACGGCGCGACCGACCTCCGCGAGCGCCTCGGCGGCGATGCGCCCGGCAACCCGCATGCGTTCGATCGTGTCGGGGTCCTTCACCTCGGGCCCGTCGTACGGCCGGGGTGCCGGGCGGTCGACGTACTCCGGGCGCGCGATCGACACGGGCACCGGACGTCTCGGGGATACCGAGCCCGGTGCGAGCGGCCCGCGCAGCATAGGGTGCAGTCTAGGCATCCGCGCCGAACCCACGCACCGGACAGTTGGCCAGTCACGGGTACGCCGCGAAGCTACACGGGACACGGACGGTCGACATACGCAGTGTCGACGCAGCACAGAAGAGGTGGCAGCGGGATATGGACCTAGGAATCGACGACGCCGACCAGCAGTGGTGGTTCAACCTGTCGACGCAGAGCGTCGAGCAGGGTGCGGGATCAGGCAACCACGACCGGATGGGTCCGTACGCAACGCGCGAGGAGGCCGCGGGCGCGCTCGAGCGCGCCCGGTCGCGCAATGAGGCCTTCGACGCCGACGAAGACGACTGACCGGCCCGCCAACCGGCCCGCTGACCGGCCCGCTGGATCCTCCCTCCCCCAACTGCGGTGCATAATGCGTGCTTTTCGCGCACTGTGCACCACAGCTGGGGCGGAGATGGGGGCGGCGGACGAGTCGACCTGTAAGCCGGATTCTGTACCCGGCCGAAGCCGGGTGACGGCTATCCATCTGGGCCCACCGTTGCCGGCGGGCTCGTGCGGCCTACCCGCGAACTCGAGTGGAGCGGGCCGCTCCGTCGTTCGCGCGAACCGGCGTACCGGTCCTTCTTGGCCTTGCTCCCGGTGGGGTTTACCGAGCCGCACCGGTCACCCGGTGCGCTGGTGGTCTCTTACACCACCCTTTCACCCTTACCGCTGTCGCCAGCGGCGGTCTTCTCTCTGTGGCACTGTCCCGCGGGTCACCCCGGGTGGGTGTTACCCACCACCGCGCCCTGTGGAGTCCGGACTTTCCTCGACGGTGTGACCCGCCGCAGCCGTCCAGTCGGCTCGTCCGCCGCGCGGTCAGACTACCCGCCGACCGCGGTGCGCGACACCCCCGCTAGCGCATGTGGACGGCCACGCGCGCCGGCCCCTTCGCCGGCTGCTCGAACTCGGTCGCGAAGCCCAACTCGGCGCACGCACCCGCGAACCCCTCGGGCGTGCGCGGCCGCGCACCGGCCTCAAGCAGCGCGCGCACGAGCAGACCCTTCGTCGCCTTGTTGTGGTGGCTGACGATCACCCGCTTGCCGCCCGCGACCTGGAACACCGCCACCGTGACCGCGCGGTGGTGAACCTCCGCGGGGAGAGGTCCGCAGGCAACGTACGACGACGACCGCAGGTCCACCAGCAGGCCGCTCACCGATGCGATCGCCCCGGCGACCGCCGCCCGCCACACCGCGGGCAGTGCGCCGATACCGGGCAGGGTGGCGTCGGCCGACAGGCGGTACGCCGGGATCCGGTCACCCGCCATCACCAGACCCCACAGCGCCGATGCGATCGCGACCTGCGCGGTGAGTCGGCGGCGCACAGCCGCCGACATTGAGCCCGCATCGAGCGCGTCGTACAGCACACCGGAGTAGACCTGCCACGCCGGTGCGGCGGGCGCCCGCCGCAGGTCGCGATTGGCCACCACCTCATCGACCAGCGACGCCCCGATGCCCAGTGCCGTGCGAGCCGCGGCTACCTCCCCCGAGCACAGCGTGACGGTCGCCTTCAACACCGCGCGACGAAGCCGGGTCAACTCGTCGAAGTGCAAGGTGTCAAGGTCGACAGCCGTGCCGCGCTGCACCGGCCGCTTGCCCTCACTCGGTGGCAGGAGGATCAGCACCGCTCAGACACCCGACCCCGAGGCGACACCGCGCAGGTGCCCGGACTCCCCGTAGCCGAACATCGAAGCCGCCCCGTCCGGGTACCACGCGACTGTCGTGATCGAGCACGGCGTGAGCTCCATGCGGAAGAGGATGTGCAGCGGCGCGGCGATCGCGGCTGCGACCTGCAACTTGATCGGCGTGACGTGCGAGATCACCGCGATCCGCGCACCCCGGTAGCTCTCGACGACGTCACGCCGTGCCGCGTCGACCCGGGCCGCACACTCCGCGAACGACTCACCGCCAGGCGGCGCCACATCGGTCGCCCGCAGCCACGCCTCGATCTCGCGCGGCCACCCCTCCTTCACCTCGGCGAAGGTCAGGCCATCCCACTCACCGAACGCGCATTCCGCGAAGCCGTCGACGACGACCACTTCAAGGCCACATGCGGCCGCGACGTACGCCGCGGTCTGCTGGGCACGGCGCAGCGGTGACGTCACGACGACATCGACGCCACCTCTCGCGAGCACCTCGCCGGCGAGTGCCTGCGCCTGCCCCTCGCCCACCGCGTGCAGCGGAGCATCGAAGCCGCCGCTCCCGCTGAAACGCTTCGTGAGGCTGTACTCCGTCGCACCGTGCCGTGCGAGCAACAGCGTGGTCGCGACCCCGAGGTCACCGGTCCACCCGCCCATCTTGTTGACCAGCGGAGCCGCGTCACCGACGACGTCGGCGGTCGCGGGTGCAGGCCCGGCCGTGGCACCGCGGATCTCAATGAGCGGGCTGCGGCCCGCAGCGGCCTCGTCGAGCGCGAGGTTCACCAGCCGGTCAGCGGCGGTGTTGTGCTCGCGCGGCACCCACTCATACGTCACCTGCTCCCCCGGGAAAGCCGCATGCGCCGCGCGCACGAGGTCGCGCAGCGCAGCGTTCTTTACCGCCCAGCGGCCCGACATCTGCTCGACGACGAGCTTGGAGTCCAGGCGCGCGACGACGCGTGCCCCGGCGTCGAGGCGGGCGCACTCCCGCAGGCCGGCGACCAACCCGGAGTACTCCGCGACATTGTTCGTCGTCTCACCGACGTAGTCCGCGATCTCGGCGAGCACCGCACCGGATGCCGCATCGCGGACCACC
>JBILVH010000175.1:0-4369 GCA_044370555.1 Candidatus Nanopelagicales bacterium | reverse complement strand
CTCGCATGAGCTCGTGGACCGCTGTTTCACCGGCACCACATCGCGACTCGGCGGCGTCGGCCTCGACGTGATCGCCGCCGAGGTCGCCGCTCGCCACGCGACGGCGTACCCCTCCGGTGGTGCCGTGCAGACGCATCGGCGCCTAGAGGTCGGCGGTGACTACCAGTGGCGCCGCGAGGGGGAGCCGCACCTGTTCGACCCCGACACCGTCTTCCGTCTACAGCACTCCACGCGCGAGGGCCGCTACGACATCTTCCGCGAGTACACCTCGCGGGTGGACGAGCAGAGCCACCGCCTCATGACGCTGCGCGGGCTGTTCGGTCTGCGGGTCGGTGAGCGGCCGCCGGTGCCGCTCGACGAGGTGGAGTCCGTGGCGTCGATCGTGCGACGCTTCTCAACCGGTGCGATGTCCTACGGATCCATCTCCCTCGAGGCGCACGAGACGCTCGCGATCGCGATGAACCGGATCGGCGGCAAGTCGAACACCGGTGAGGGCGGGGAGGACCCGGAGCGTTTCGTGCCGCTGGCCAACGGGGACTCCAAGCGGTCGGCCATCAAGCAGGTCGCGTCGGGCCGGTTCGGCGTCACCAGCGAATACCTCGTCAACAGCGACGACATCCAGATCAAGATGGCGCAGGGCGCCAAGCCTGGCGAAGGCGGGCAGTTGCCCGGCCACAAGGTGTACCCCTGGATCGCGAAGACCCGGCACTCCACGCCCGGGGTCGGGCTGATCTCGCCTCCACCGCATCACGACATCTACAGCATCGAGGATCTCGCGCAGTTGATCCACGATCTGAAGAACGCGAACCCGAGGGCCCGTATCCACGTCAAGCTCGTTTCCGAGGTCGGGGTCGGTACGGTCGCCGCGGGTGTGTCCAAGGCGCACGCCGACGTCGTGCTCATCTCCGGCCATGACGGCGGCACCGGCGCCTCGCCACTGACGTCGCTGAAGCACGCGGGTACGCCGTGGGAGCTCGGCCTCGCCGAGACCCAGCAGACTCTCCTGCTGAACAACCTGCGCGATCGCATCGTGGTGCAGACCGACGGTCAGTTGAAGACCGGCCGGGATGTGATCGTGGCCGCCCTGCTCGGTGCCGAGGAGTTCGGCTTCGCAACCGCACCACTCGTGGTCATGGGGTGCGTCATGATGCGTGTCTGTCACCTCGACACCTGTCCGGTCGGGGTCGCGACACAGAATCCGGTCCTTCGCGAGCGCTTCTCCGGCCGGCCCGAGTTCGTCGTGAACTTCTTCGAGTTCATCGCCGAGGAGGTCCGCGAGTACCTCGCCGCACTGGGCTTCCGCTCGCTGGATGAGGCGATCGGGCACACCGAATTGCTGGACACGCAGGCGGCGGTCGACCACTGGAAGGCGTCGGGACTCGATCTGTCGCCCATCCTGCACACCCCCGATGTCGGCACCGCGGTCCGCCGCTGCGTGCAGGCGCAGGACCACGGCTTGGCGCGCGCCCTGGACATCGAGCTCATCGAGTTGTGCCGCCCCGCACTCGACAACGCCGAGCCGGTCCGGGCGCAGGTTCGCGTGCGTAACATCAATCGGACGGTCGGCACGATGCTCGGGTCCGAGGTCACCCGCCGGTACGGCGGGGACGGACTGCCGGACGGCACCATCGATCTGACGTTGATCGGTTCGGCCGGGCAGTCGTTCGGTGCTTTCCTCCCCCCGGGGATCACGTTGCGCCTCGAGGGTGACAGCAACGACTACGTCGGCAAGGGGCTCTCCGGTGGGCGGATCATCGTGCGACCGCATCGCGAGGCCGTGTTCGCGGCAGCGGAGAACATCATCGCCGGCAATGTCATCGGCTACGGGGCGACATCCGGTGAACTCTTCATCCGCGGCGTGGTCGGTGAGCGATTCTGCGTCCGTAACTCTGGGGCCCTCGCCGTCGTCGAGGGTGTCGGCGACCACGCCTGCGAATACATGACCGGCGGGCGCGTGGTGATCCTCGGGCCGACCGGCCGCAATGTGGCGGCAGGGATGTCCGGTGGCATCGCGTACGTCCTCGACCTGCGCGACGAGCGGGTCAACCCGGAGATGGTCGACGTGGAGCCGGTGCCCGCCGCCGACGCCGACTGGCTGCAGGGCGTCGTGCGCAGCCACACGGAGGAAACCGGCTCCGAGGTCGGCGCGGAACTCCTGACGGACTGGCCGGCGGCACTCCTGCGGTTCCGTCGCATCATGCCGCGCGACTACCGACGGGCACTGGAGGCTCAGGATCGGGCCGTCGCCGAAGGTCGCGACCCGATCGAAGCAGTGATGGAGGCGGCACGTGGCTGACCCGCGCGGATTCTTGAAGGACGACCGCGAACTCCCGACGCGTCGACCGGTCGACATCCGCATCCAGGACTGGCGCGAGGTGTACGAGCCCTTCGCGCCCGAACGGGTGCGCACGCAGGCCGGGCGCTGCATGGACTGCGGCATTCCGTTCTGCCACAACGGGTGTCCGCTCGGCAATCTCATCCCGGAGTGGAACGACCTGGTGTGGCGCGACGACTGGTCAGCCGCGATCGATCGACTGCACGCCACCAACAACTTCCCGGAGTTCACCGGGCGGCTGTGTCCGGCGCCGTGCGAGACGGCCTGCGTGCTGGGGATCAACGCGAAGCCGGTCACGATCAAGCAGGTCGAGGTATCGATCATCGACCGGGCCTGGGAGGAAGGCTGGGTGCGCCCCGCTCCGCCCGCGCGGCTGACCGAGAAGACCGTTGCGGTGATCGGATCCGGCCCGGCGGGCCTAGCCGCCGCGCAGCAACTCGCCCGCGCCGGTCACACCGTCGCCGTCTACGAGCGCGCCGACCGCATCGGTGGCCTGCTGCGGTACGGGATCCCCGAATTCAAGATGGAGAAGCACCACCTCGATCGTCGACTCGACCAGATGAAGGCCGAGGGGGTGAAGTTCCGTCCCGGTGTGGAGATCGGCATCGACGAGACGGGGGAGTCGCTGCGCAAGCGCTACGACGCCGTCGTCATCGCGGTCGGTGCGACTCAGTGGCGTGACCTGTCGATCCCGGGTCGCGACCTCGCCGGCATCCACCAGGCAATGGAGTACCTCCCCCTCGCAAACCGCGTGCAGGAGGGCGATCTGCCGTCCTCGCCGATCGACGCGGCCGGCAAGCACGTCGTGATCATCGGCGGCGGGGACACCGGTGCCGACTGCCTCGGGACCGCGATCCGGCAGGGCGCCGCCTCCATCACCCAGTTGGAGATTCTGGCCACACCGCCGGACGACCGGCCGAACACCCAGCCCTGGCCGACCTACCCGATGATCATGCGCGTCTCGAGCGCCCACGAGGAGGGCGGCGACCGGGTCTTCGGCGTGTCCACCGAGGAGTTCATGGGTGCGGACGGCCGCCTCACGGGGCTGCGCATCGTCGACGTGGACTGGTCCGGTGGCCGCCCTGCACCGGTCCCGGGGTCGGAGCGGGTGCTGCCCGCGGACCTCGTGTTCCTGGCGATGGGGTTCACCGGCCCCGAGCACGCGATCCTCGGCGAGCAGTTCGGCATCGGTCTCGATGCGAGGGGTGCACTGGCCCGCGATGACGACTATGCGACGAATGTTCCGGGAGTGTTCGTGGCCGGAGACGCCGGCCGCGGGCAGTCGCTGATCGTGTGGGCCATCGCCGAGGGTCGTGCCGCGGCCGCCTCGGTCGACCGGTACCTCATGGGCAGCACGGCGCTGCCCGCGCCGATCCCCGCATCCGCCCGCCAACTCACGGTGTAGGTGGTGTGATGCGCAACGCGAAGATCGTTGCGACCCTTGGTCCGGCCACGTCGTCCTACGAGGCCATCCATGCTCTGGTCGCAGCCGGACTCGACGTCGCCCGGCTCAACCTCTCCCACGGCACCCACGAGGTGCACGAGGAGGCGTACCGTCACGTGCGCGAAGCATCCGATGCCCTCGGTCGCGGGGTCGGTGTCCTCGTCGACCTCCAGGGGCCCAAGATCCGCCTCGGCCGGTTCGCCTCGGGCCCCGTGCTCTTGTCGGCCGGCGACCACTTCACGATCACGACCGAGGACGTTCCCGGCGATGCGCAGGTGGTCTCCACGACGTACTCCGGCCTCGCCGGTGATGTCGCCGCGGGTGATCGGATCCTCATCGACGACGGTCGCGTGTCGCTCCAGGTGCTCGAGGTGGACGGGCCGCGGGTCCGCACCCAGGTGATCGAGGGCGGACGGGTGTCGGACAGCAAGGGTGTCAACCTGCCCGGGGTAGCGGTGAGTGTTCCCGCCCTGTCGGAGAAGGATGTCGACGACCTGCGTTGGGCGTTGCGCATCGGCGCCGATCTCATCGCGCTCTCCTTTGTGCGTAGCGCGGCGGACCTCGATGACGTGCGACGCGTGATGGAGGAG
>JBILVH010000029.1:0-11592 GCA_044370555.1 Candidatus Nanopelagicales bacterium | reverse complement strand
GGCGTCAGCGGCTAGCCGTCAGCGGCGACGCCCGCGCCAGGCCGCCAGCACCACCCCGAGTGCCGACAGCACAATGCCGACGAGTAGCAGGACGTCCACCACCGCCCCGCGCGTGGGTGCCACGACGTCCACGGCAAGTGCCCCGACGAGTAGGCCGACGACGCTGATCAGTGACGTCAGCAGGATGCCCATGATCCTGACCGCCCACGTGGCGGTGGCGACGTAGGCCAGGCCGAGGGTTCCCGCCACCAGTAACCAGGGCTGCCCCCATGGCAACCCACTCCAGTCGGCCGGCGTGACGACGATGGAAACACAGACGACAACCGCGAGAACCAGCGAGCCAAGGGCGAAGTTCCCCCACGCACCGATGAGTGGCTGCCCCGCGAAAGCTCCCACGCGTCCGTTCAATGCGCCCTGCATCGAACTCACAGCACCCGCCGCGAGGGATAGCGCGATGATCGCTGCGACCGCGAAGCCGAAGGTGGGGGCATTCAGCCGCGAGATGGCCGGTAGCAGCACCGCCAGCACGGCCAAGGCCGCCCCGATGATGCGGCGATTGGTGACGGGGACTCGACCGGCCGGGCCGAGCCCGACGCGATCGAGCGCAATCGCACTCGCGGTTTGTCCGGCGACCACGGCCACCGTGAAGACCGCAACGCCGATCACCTGCGCACCCGCACCCTGGACGGCGACGAAGAACGCTCCCCCGAGTCCGCCGAGAACCTCCCACGGGCGGAGGGCGCCTGCACGCAGGCCTCGGTAGGCGCGGATCCATGCCTTTCGGAGGTCGGCGCGTACGAGTACAACAGCGGAGATCACGACGAAGGCACCGGTCAGGTTGATGAGCGACACCTCGGCCGCGTTGCCAACCTCGTCGAGCAAACTCGCGTTGAACCTGGCTTGAAGGGAAGTACCCGCGGCCGTGACCGCGAGGAGGGCACCGGCAACGAAGGCGCGCTGTCTGGGGGTCACTCGAGCAGGTCAAGCAAGTCGGCGGTTCCTGATCGGGACTTGCGACGCTGGGTGATCGACCATCGGCCGGTATCGTCGGCGCGAATGGCGCTGTCCGCAGCGAGCGACTTCAGCGCCGATTCCACGCGGTACGCCGGCAGCGCCGTCAGTCGGCCCGCGAGTTCGCTCGTGGTTCCGGGGCCGTCCCGGAGCAGACTGGTGAGCACGATGCGCTCGGGACCGGGCAGGTCCAGCATGCCCGTGATGCCCGCGTCGGCCATGGATCGGTTGAGTGTGCGCACCACGGTCGGCTCTAGGGCATTCACCGCCTCCAGGCTCGCGGCACCTTCGCTGATGTCGCCAACGACGGCACCCGGGCCGAGAACCGCCACGCGTCTAGGCGCGGTCGAGTCCGGATCAGCCACTACCTCGACGCGCCCGGAGACGATCACGCTCACGCTGTTGGCCAGACTGCCGGGGCGCACGAGCATGTCGCCGAGGGCGAAGTGCTCGGTGACGAGCCGGGCCCGAAGGTGTTCGGCATCACGCACCCCCGCCCGCTCCAGCAGGAGATCGTCGAGGTCGCGCACCTCGGTCTCCCAGTGCTCGGCGTATGCGGGGTACTCCACGAGGAGCTGTCGGTGCGGCCCCACGATCGCACCGGCATCGTGGATGAAGACCACACGCTCCGCGAGATCGGCTACGTCGGCGGTTCCCGCAGCAAGCACGATGGTTCGAGCCGGTCGGGACATCGCGGCGAAGAGGCCGGTGAGCGCATCCGCATCCGTGAAGGCGACGAGCGACGACACGAGAAGAACATCCGGGTCAGCCGCGAGTGCGACAGCGAGCAGCAGGAGTTGACGCTCGGTGGGAGTCAACCGGCGACCCGCCAGACCGAGCGGTGCGTCGAGCCCGCCGGCCGGCAGGTTGGCAAGGTGGTCAAGGCCTACCGATGCCAGCAGTGCGTGAATCGCGGCATCGTCAAGATCCGGGTTGCCCGCGTGGATCAACTCGCGCGTCGAGACGTCAAAGGCGGTCGCCTCCGCGGGAACGAGCAGGGTGCGCCGTCGGTTGATGGGCAGGCGGGCATCTGCGCCCGCGATGTGCACGCACCCTGATGTCGCCGAGGCATCCCCTGCGAGCACGGCAAGCAGGAGATCCGGATCGACCCAGGTCGGAGCGACCAGCGCCGTGACGGAACCTCCCGGGATCTCGAGGTTGACGTCGACAAGGAGCGGTGCGCCTAGTTGCTCGATCGTGGCCGAGCGCAGACACACAGACGACTCACCGGTGGGTGATGCCTCGCTGACCTGGCCAGGTATTCGTTCCTGCGCAAGAAGCAGGTCGTCGATGCGCCGCTTCGACACCAGCCCCGAGTGCACGTACAGCAGCCACAGCCGGAGCTTGTCAAGCCCGCTCACGACGTACTCCACGTAGAGCAATGCCGCGGCGATGGTCGCAAGATCGCCAGTCCCACGCCAGATGCCGACCAGGATCACCGCGGTGAGCCCGGCCAGACCCGCGAGCCGGGCGAAGAACAGCAGCCAACTGTTGTAGCGGAACAGCTCAAGGGTGAGGTGGTCGAGATCGGACGCGGAGCGATGGAATCTCCGGGTCACCCACACCTGCAGCCCCAACCCCGTGACCCCGCGGCTCGCACCGATCGCTTCGTCGACCACGGCCTCAAGGCCGGCCGATGCATCCTGTCGCTGGTACTCGACGGCGAGGGACCGCCGGGCGATGCGCATGCGGACCAGGAAGAACACGATGACCGCGCAGAACATGAGGACGCCCGCCAGCCGGTCGATGGTGGTCAGCAGGACCAGCGATACCGCCACGCTGACCAGGGCCGGGAGTCCTTCGGCCAGCGTGTAGTCGACGGCGTGCTCGACGCGATCGGCATCCTGACTGTGTCGACTGACAGTCGTCGTCCGACGCACGCCAGACTGATCAAGCACCGTGGTGTCGAGGACCCGTCCGAACATGACCGTCCTCAGTCGCTCCGTCGATTTGGCAGCGACATAGGCGCCCGTGCGCGAGGCACCGAAGTTCGTGATGAGGTCCACGACGACCAGGCCGAGCAGCGTGGTGATCAGCATTGCTTGGACGTTCCCGCCCAACACCGACTTGACGACGTACGGGATACCCGACTGCGTAGCGAGGGCCACGGCGCTCAGGCCAAGGGAGGCGATGAGCATCCGGCGGTACGGCATGACGAATGGCCAGACCCACCGGATCAGCGAACGCACGCCCGCGATGTCCGCACTCGGAGGGGTCGGGCGACGGTCCATGGTGGAGGCCCGGCTAGTGGGCGAAGTGCCGGGTCGCGGTGAAGAACATCGTGACGCCTGCGGCGGCGGCCGCCGCGACCACCTCGGGATCGCGCACCGAGCCACCCGGTTGCACGACCGCACGGACGCCCGCATCGATCAGGACCTGCAGTCCGTCGGCGAAGGGGAAGAACGCGTCACTCGCGGCGACGCTTCCCCGTGCGCGGTCTACTCCCGCTCGAGCGACCGCTAGCCGGGCAGAGTCGACGCGATTGACCTGACCCATGCCCACCCCCACCGCCGCACCATCGCGGGCGAGAAGGATGGCATTGGACTTCACCGCCCGGACGGCCCGCCATGCGAATACGAGATCCCGCAGCGTGGCGTCATCCACTGCGGGGCCGCAGACGCGATCCCAGGCGTCGGGGCTGTCACCTGGCGCCTGAATCGCATCGGGTTCCTGGATCAGCAGTCCCCCACTGATCGCACGCCACTCGCGGGATGACCCGGTCGGTGCGGCGATCAGGATGCGCAGGTTCTTGCGCTCCCGGAGTTGCGCGAGGGCATCCGCCTCGAAGGCCGGCGCCACGATGACCTCGGTGAACACATCACCGATGGAATCGACGAGGTCGAGCGTCACCGGGCGGTTCGCCGCGACCACGCCGCCGAATGCCGAGACAGGGTCCGTGGCGAGGGCCTTGCGGTAGGCGTCCGCGATGTCCGTGCCAATGGCGAGACCGCACGGGTTGGCGTGCTTGATGATCGCAACGGCTGGCTCGGCGTGATCGTGAGCAGCGCGAAGGGCTGCGTCAGCGTCGACGTAGTTGTTGTAGGACATCTCGCGTCCGTGCAACTGCTCGGCGGCGGCGATGCCTCCGGACTCGGGACCGGCGTACACCGCTGCGCTCTGGTGCGGATTCTCGCCGTAGCGCAGGTGATGTGTGCGCGTGAACGCCGCACCGAACCAGGAGGGGAAGGCAGGTGGCTGCGACTCCGCATCCTCGCCGGAGATGCCGCTCATCCATGCCGCCACGGCGGTGTCATAGGTCGCGGTGTGGACGAAAGCGGCTGTCGCGAGCTCTCGCCGCTGCGCCGCGGTGAAGCCGCCATGGTCCAGCGCCGCCACGACGTCTGCGTACCGCTGCGGATCGACGATCACGGATACACAGGCGTGGTTCTTCGCGGACGCGCGGACCATGGCCGGGCCGCCGATGTCGATCTGCTCGATGCAGTCGTCGATCGAGGCACCCGATGCGACCGTCGCGGTGAAGGGGTAGAGATTGACTACGACGAGATCAAACGGCGCAATGCCGAGTGCGACCAACTGCTCCGCGTGATCCTCGCGGGTCACATCGGCGAGCAGTCCGGCGTGGATGCTCGGGTGGAGGGTCTTCACGCGACCGTCGAGGCATTCTGGGAAGCCCGTGACGTCCGAGACCGCGACCACGGGGATGCCCGCGTCGCGGATCGTGGCCGCAGTTGACCCGGTGGAGACGATCTGCACGCCCCGGCTATGCAGGGCCACCGCCAGGTCGACGAGGCCCGCCTTGTCGGACACCGACACCAGGGCACGACGGATGGGGCGACGATCGTCCACTAGTTCTCCCTCATCCTCGACCCTGACCGCGGGACCGCTGGCAGCGTGTTCATCGGACTCCCGGATCGATGGCCTCTGATGCAACCTCTGATGCAATCGGGGCAATCGGAAGCCCACCGCATAGCCTACGAATGACGTCGACGAGCACGTAGCGTTCGCGCTCCTTGATGCGCTCGTGAAGCGAGGCCACGTCGTCTTCGGGAAGCACCGTGACGGACTCCTGGGCGATGATCGGTCCGGTATCCACACCTTCGTCGACTAGGTGCACCGTGCACCCGGTCACCTCCACCCCGCTCGCAAGGGCATCGGAGACAGCGTGGGCCCCTGGGAACGCAGGCAGCAAGGACGGGTGGGTGTTGATGATCCGGTGGGGGAATGCGCCGAGCACTGCCGGCCCGAGGATGCGCATGAATCCCGCTGACACCACCCACGCGGGTGCCCGACTCATCATCTCGCTCGCCAGGGCCGCGTCCCACCGCGCGCGATCGGGGTAGTCACGTAGCGGCACCGCGACGGAGGGAACCCCGGCCCGACGGGCTCGGTCCATCGCACCGCAGCCGGGCACATCACTGATCAGGGCGACCACGTCGAGGTCCGGTGCGTCGAGGATGGCCTGGAACACGGTGCCGCTGCCGGAGGCGAGAACGACGAGGGGGCAGGTCACAACTCGTCATCATCCCCGTCGACGCGCGCGGTGGGTGCGCTGGGGTTCATTCGCCGGTGGGCCAACTGACGCACACCCAGCCCGAACAGGATCCCTGCGCCGAGTGGCAGGGCGGCCGCTGCGGCTAGGAGCAGCGGCGCCGGACCGGTGCCGGCGAGGCTGCCGGAGCCGAAGCCGCCCGAGGCGGCCCAGCCGAGCGCGGCCATCCCGATGACGCACGTGGAGACGGCGCCCGCTGCGCGGAGCGCGACGGCGCGGCCATGACCCGCCCCCCTGACGAGGAGTGCGCCGAGGACTGCGCATCCGCCCCAGGTGATGGCCAGTGCGGCGAGGCCGCTCGCGCCCCCGACCGGGACGATAGCCACCCAGCCGATGCCCGGCACGGGTCCGTCGTACACGTCAGCGGTCCACGGTGCGACGAGCACACCGAGGTCGAAGCCGACACCGAGCAGGTACGACGTCGACCAGACGACGGCGACGGGGAGGTAGCCGACGAGGAGCGCGATCATCGCCGGCAGACCTGCCGGACCGGTGGCTCCCGCGGTCACGAGATCGACCAGGGCAGCGCGCTGGATGACCGAACTCACCACGACACCACCGAGACCCGCGAGGACGAGGACGGCGCACGCGAGCAGGCCGCCGCGCACTCCACGGGCGAATTCCGCGGGCGCCCGACGCAGCCAGTCCTGTGGAACACGCAGGGCAAGGAGCCCTGCGGCGAGTGCGAGTGCGGCCGTCGTTGCCGTCGCCCGGACCGGCCCGACGTGCGCGGCGTCCGTCGACGCGAGGAGCGCGGCGCAGGCACCGAGGAACGCCGACGTGACTGTCAGGGCACCAAGGAATGCGGGCCGGTGACCGACCAACCGGCGCACACTCCGCGTGGCTATCCACACCGCAGCGAGAGGGACGACGGCCCAGCCCAGCGGCAGCAGGGAGATCTGGACCGCGCCGATCGTGACCGGGGTGCCCACCGCCGCAACCATGGCGAGAACGCACACGCGCACCAGATCGGTGAACGCGAGCCCGCTGAGTGCGGGGCCGGCGAGGACCCACACGACCACCGCCGGAACGACGAAGACCGCGAAGCCGACCGCGAGCGCGGCAAGTCCCACGAGTACACCGACCGCGCCGGAGCGCACCGGCGAGGTGCCGACTTCCCTTGCCCGGGTCCGACGCCGATCGGAGAGTGCCGTCCGCGGCACCGGAAGCGCGGTCACCTGGGTGGACGCACCGCGCGCAGTGTCGGTCGCGGTCTGCGGAGGGGCGGGCCGCGGCCGCACGGGCGGCACCGGCTGCGCCTCGGCCGGCTCCTCCGGCTCAGGCAGCCAGGCCGCTTCGACACTCACCCCGTCAGGGTGTCAGCCGGATCCCGCCGTGCCGCACATCCGCGCACGCGTGTCGCACGGTTCACGTGGGACAGGTGGATCACCTTGCGATGATCTCCCGCATGAGTCGCGCGGTCGCACTCGGCGTACGACCGACCCGCACTCCGACCGCCTCGAGAGCTTCCTGTTTGGCGGCCGCTGTACCGGACGATCCGGACACGATAGCCCCGGCGTGGCCCATCGTCTTGCCCTCGGGCGCGGTGAAACCCGCGACGTAGCCGACCACCGGCTTGGAGACGTTGTCCGCGATGAAGGCCGCCGCGCGCTCCTCCGCATCACCGCCGATCTCACCGATCATCACGATCGCCTCGGTGCTGGGATCGGCCTCGAATGCCGCCAGGGCATCGATGTGCGTGGTGCCGATGATGGGGTCACCACCAATGCCCACGCAGGTCGAGAAGCCGATGTCCGACAGTTCGTACATCATCTGGTAGGTCAGCGTGCCCGACTTCGACACTAGGCCGATAGGTCCGCGGCCCGTGATCGTCGCGGGGATGATGCCCGCGTTGGATTGTCCGGGCGAGATCAGACCGGGGCAGTTGGGGCCGATCAGCCGGGTCGTGCCGAGGTTCTGCGCGTGCTGGAAGAAGCGCGCCGAATCCTGGACTGGGATTCCTTCGGTGATGACGACGCAGAGCGGGATGCTGGCGTCGATCGCTTCGAGCACCGCGCCGCGGGCGAAAGCGGGCGGCACGAAGACCACCGAGACGTCGGCCCCTGTCGCAGCCATCGCGTCGGCGACATTGTTGAACACCGGGATTCCGTCGACCTCCTGACCCGCCTTGCCCGGCGTCACGCCCGCCACGACCGATGCGCCGCTCGCGACCATGCGGCGGGTGTGCTTGGTGCCCTCGGAGCCGGTGATCCCCTGGACCAGGATGCGACTGCTGCTATCGAGCCAGATAGACACGTCGACTACCTTCCTGCCGCGGCGAGTTCGGCCGTACGCCGTGCGGCGTCGTCCATGGTGTCCACGACTTCGATCAGCGGATGGGCGAAGTCGGCCAGGATCCTTCGGCCCTCGGCCGCGTTGTTGCCGTCGATCCGGCACACGATCGGCTTGGTCACGTCGCCGAGGATGCCGACGGCCTGCACGATGCCGTTGGCCACCGCATCGCATGCGGTGATGCCGCCGAAGACATTCACGAATACCGCGCGGACGTCGGGATCGCCGAGCACGATCTCCAGGCCGTTCGCCATGACCGTCGCACTCGCGCCGCCGCCGATGTCGAGGAAGTTCGCGGGGCGGACACCGTCGAACTCCTCACCCGCGTAGGCGACGACGTCAAGGGTGCTCATGACGAGACCGGCGCCATTGCCGATGATGCCTACCTCTCCGTCAAGCTTCACGTAGTTGAGGTCCAGTTCGTGCGCTCGCAGTTCGAGTGGATCCGCGGCGGCCGGGTCGAGCAACTCGGCGTGCGACGGGTGCCGGAAGGCCGCGTTGTCGTCCAGCGTCACCTTGCCGTCGAGCGCGAGGACGGTCCCATCGGCCGCGAGCACGAGTGGGTTGACCTCGACAAGCGTGGCGTCCTCCCCGGTCAGAACGTCCCACAACTGGACGAGGATCGCCTCGACCTGCGCGGCCGCCGCGGGCGGAAAGGCCGCCGCAGCAACGATCTTCGCCGCGGCGGCAGCGTCGACACCGTCCAGCGCGTCGACGCGGATCCGCGCAAGAGCCTCGGGTTGGTTCGCGGCGACCTCTTCGATATCCACGCCGCCCGCGACGCTTGCCATCGCGAGGTAGGACCGCTGTGCGCGGTCGAGCAGGAACGAGACGTAGTACTCCTCCGCGATATCCGTCGCGGCCACCACGAGTACCCGGTGGACGGTGTGTCCCTTGATGTCCATACCGAGGATGTCGCGCGCGCGGGCCTCCGCCTCCTGCGGATCGGCGGCAAGTTTCACGCCGCCCGCCTTGCCGCGACCCCCCGTCTTCACCTGGGCCTTCACGACCACCGTGCCACCGATCCGCTCGGCGGCCGCTCTGGCCTCCTCGGGGGTACTGCAGACCTCACCCGCCGTGACCGGCACGCCGTGATCGGCGAACAACTGCCTGGCCTGGTACTCGTACAGATCCACGTGACTCCCTGTGATTGCGGTGGTGACTAGCGGGCGGCAACGGCCTCGCGGACCCACTCGACGATGGCCGCGGTCGGGGTACCGGGGGTGAATATGCGACTGACGCCGAAAGACTCGAGCACCGGGATGTCCGCTTCGGGGATGATTCCGCCGCCGAAGACGAGGATGTCGGTGGCACCCTGGTCCCGGAGGAGCCCCATCACCTCCTCGAAGAGGGTGAGGTGCGCACCCGACAGGATCGACAGTCCGATCGCGTCGGCGTCCTCCTGTACCGCTGTGGTCACGATCTGCATCGGCGTCTGGTGGAGTCCCGTGTAGACCACCTCGATGCCCGCATCGCGGAGAGCGCGGGCGACCACCTTCGCCCCGCGGTCGTGGCCGTCGAGGCCGGGCTTGGCGATGACCACGCGGATGGGTGCGCCTCCTGCGGCACCCACGCCACCCCGCTCGACCGACATGGTGCCCAATCGTAGTGATCGGGCGATATGACCCCGATGTGGGCTACCGTCGATACGTGGGGTCCCTGGCCGCACTCTCGGGAGCGTCGTTGTCGCGCGCCGTGCTCCGGCTCGGGCGCGGGGTCCTGACGCCCGGTGGTCTGCGCGGCGCAGCAGTTGAGGGGGCCTGGATCGCAGCGCATCTTGCGATGTACCCCCTCGGACTGATGGAGGATCGCGAGAACGTCGTACGAGCCCGTACCTCGCTCTCCGGGCTGCCACCGGTGCAGCGTGGCCTCCTGGTCGGTGATGTGGAGGCGGCCGGAACACCGATCGTGCTGGTCCACGGGGTCGTCGACAACCGCTCGATCTTCTCGGTGATGCGTCGGGCCTTGCATCGCAAAGGCTTCGGGTCGACCTACGCCTTCAACTACTCCCCCTTCAGCGATGACATCCGGCGGGTCGCCGCCCGCCTCGGCGACCTCGTCGAGGACATCTGCCAGGAGACCGGCTACGAACGCGTCCATGTGATCGGCCACTCGATGGGCGGCCTCGTCGGCCGCTACCTCGTGCAGCGCCTCGGCGGCGATGAACGGGTGCACACCCTGGTCACCCTGGGAACCCCGCACGGCGGCACGGCGCCCGCGCACCTGATCCCCCTGCCACTAGCGCGGCAGATGAGGATCGGTGGCGACCTCATGCGCGACCTTGCTGCGCCCGGATCGTGCCGGACGCGGATCGTCGCGGTGTGGTCCGACGCCGACCAGTTGGTGCTCCCGCACGAGCACGGTCAGATCGAGCACCCCGACCTGCGCTACCGCAACGTCCTGGTCACCGGTGTCGGGCACATGTCCCTCCCCATAGACGGCCGGGTGGTCCACGAGGTCTGCAGCACGCTGGCCCTGCTCGACCCCGAGGGGCACGCCCGTCGGACGGCCTAGTCACATCCGCCCTATAGACCCCATTCGCCTCACGGGCATCGTCCGGGTTTGGGGACACGCCGAACGCCGTGGTAAACCCTGCCGGTGCCACCGCTGCGCCTCATGATCCCGGCCGTCGCCGTAGGTGTGCTGGCCCTGGCGCAGGCGGGGGTGGCCCTGAGCGGCCTACCGGGCCTGCAGCCGGCCGGCACCGCTGCTGCCCCAGCCGCGGGTTCGGGCACGGATGCGGCGGCGGGCATCGGCCCGTACACCCCGCTGCGCACTGCTGACCCGGCCGAAGGCGGCGTCGTGATGGGGCCGGTGGCGGTGGCTCAGGCCGCCGCACGGGCCGCCATGACCCGGCGGCCGACCAGGGATGACGCGCGCCGGCCGCCCGTGGCACTGCCGGTGTGGTCGGGTACGCCCATCTCAGGTGAGTTCGGCGAGGTCGGGTCGCACTGGCCGAGCGGGCACGGCGGGCTGGACTTCAACGGCGAGACGGGGGATCCGGTCTTCGCTGCCACTAATGGACGCGTGATCCACGCCGGGTTCAACCACGGGGGCTTCGGAAACCTCGTGATGATCCTCCGCGGCGACGGCGTACAAACGTGGTACGCCCACCTAGACTCCATCGCCGTCAAGGTCGGCGAGCGCGTCCGCGCGGGTGAGCGGATCGGCCGCATGGGTAGCACGGGGGATTCCACCGGGGCGCACCTGCACTTCGAGGTCCGCGTCGGATCGGTACCGACGCCGACCGATCCGCGACACCTGCTCTTCGGCCGCAACCGCGGGTACGCCGGCAAGCCGCCCGCGTGGGCCTGCGCCAAGTGGGGCTGCTGAGCGCTACTCGAGCCGCTCTACCGGCGCGTACCGCAGCAGAAGGCGCTTCACCCCCGCAGACCCGAAGTCGATCGTGGCCTCCGCCTTGTCACCCGATCCCGACGTGGTGACGACGGTTCCCATGCCGAACTTGCCATGGAGCACACGCTCGCCGGCGCGCAGGTCGAGGACGGCCGCCCGTCCGGCCGGTGCGGGCAACCGCCCGGTCGCGGCTACCTGACGCGGGGTCGACGTGGACCGCGCGGACGATCCGCCCGACGCGAGTAGTGGCGCGACGACCGGTGCGACGCGACGGCTGGTGGTGAGTTCCTCGGGGATCTCATCCCAGAAGCGCGACACCGGGTTGTAGGACGGCGCCCCCCATGATGACCGCATGACCGCACGCGTCAGGTAGAGCTGCTCGCGCGCCCTCGTGATGCCGACGTAGGCAAGGCGCCGCTCCTCCT
>JBILVH010000211.1:0-3657 GCA_044370555.1 Candidatus Nanopelagicales bacterium | reverse complement strand
GCGTTCGCGCGGCTCACCGAGTGCCCGGATATGGGGGAAGACACCATCCTCGACGCCGGTGAGGAACACGACCGGGAACTCCAGCCCCTTCGCGGTATGCAACGTCATCAGCGTGACAACCCCGGATGCCTCGTCGGGGATCTCGTCGGAATCAGCGACGAGCGAGACGCGCTCGAGGAAGTCTGCAAGCGAACCCTCCGGGTTGTCGTGCTCGAAATCCGCGGCGACCGACTGGAGTTCGGCGAGGTTCTCCACCCGGGTCTCGTGCTGCGGGTCATCGGACGCGGCGAGCTCGGCGAGATAGCCGCTCTGCTCCAACACCGCCTGCAGCACCACGGTCGGTGGACTCCCCGACTCCACCAGGGTGCGCAGCGACGCGAGCATCGCCACGAACGCCTCGATCGCGTTGACCGAGCGCGAGGCGATACCGGGGGCATCCGCCGCGCGTTCGAGGGCAGATGCGAAGGTGATTCGGTCGCGCTGGGCAAGTGCCTCCACCATCGCTTCGGCACGGTCACCGATGCCGCGCTTGGGCACATTGAGGATTCGGCGCAGGGATACCTCGTCCGCCGGGTTCGCGAGGGCACGCAGGTACGCGAGCGCATCCCGGACCTCGCGCCGCTCGTAGAAGCGCACCCCACCCACGACCTTGTAGGGCATCCCCTGCCGGATGAACACCTCCTCAAATGCCCGCGACTGGGCGTTAGTGCGGTAGAAGACCGCGACGTCCCCGAACCTCACCCCGCGGTCGTCCGCGAGTCGGTCGATCTCCGCCGCGACGAACCTCGCCTCATCGTGTTCGTCATCGGCGACGTAGGTCGTGATCGCAGCACCGGGCCCCTGGTCGGTCCATAGGTGCTTGGGCCGGCGTCCCGTATTGCGCGAGATCACGCTGTTAGCAGCGTCGAGAATCACCTGGGTCGAGCGGTAGTTCTGCTCGAGGGTGATGGTGCGAGCATTCGGGTAGTCGCGCTCGAACTCCTCGATGTTGCGGATCGTCGCGCCCCGGAACGCATATATGGACTGGTCCGCATCACCTACTACGCACAGCTCGGCGGGCGCCACCCCGTCGTCGCCCGTACCTACGAGTTCACGGACGAGCACGTACTGCGCGTGGTTGGTGTCCTGGTACTCATCGACGAGGACGTGTCGGAACCTGCGGTGGTAGTGCTCGGCCACATCGGGGAACAGCTGGAGCACCGCGACCGTGGATCCAATCAGGTCGTCGAAGTCGAAGGCATTCGCGCGCCGTAGCCGGGCGTCATAATCGCGGTAGACATCTGCCAGCAGCCGTTCGGTGTCGTTGGCAGCACGCGCTGAGTAGGACTCGGCGTCGATCAGTTCGCTCTTCAGGTTCGAGATCTGCGCGGCAAGGCCGCGGGGCGTGTGCCGTTTGGGGTCTAGGCCGAGGTCGCGCACCACCATGCCGAGCAGCCGCTGTGAGTCTGCTGAGTCGTAGATCGAGAAGGATGTCGACACCCCGAGCCGGCCCGCTTCGCGCCGTAGGATCCGGACGCAGGCGGAGTGGAAGGTCGACACCCACATCGTCCGAGCAGCAGGTCCTACGAGTTCCGCGACGCGTTCGCGCATCTCGGCCGCAGCCTTGTTGGTGAACGTGATGGCGAGGATCTCGCCGGGCCGCACGCCTCCCGTCGCCAGCAGATGCGCGATCCGCCGGGTCAGGACCCGGGTCTTCCCCGACCCGGCTCCCGCGACGATCAGCAGCGGTGCACCACGATGCTCAACCGCTTCGCGCTGCGCAGGATTGAGGTCGTCAAGAGCGGAGCCGGGCACCGCCTGATCCTAGGTGCTGAGGTAACCGACCGCGGTCACCGAGAGATGGGCGTCCGGGGACCACGCACCGTCCTGGGACGTGAGGGACCAGCGGACCCCACCGGCCGGGGTCAGCGGGATGACGAGCAACGTGGTGCGCACACCCCCGGCTGTCGCGGTCAGCACGGGCGGAGGCGGATCATCCGTTCCGACCGGCCACAGGCGGGCGATCGCCGCAGAACTACCTGCGGTCAGCCGCACCTGAGCAACGACCGCAGTCACACCGGAGCGCGGAATGCGACCCACGCCCGCGACCTGCATGCCGTTGGACAGCTCAACGTCATCGTCCTCGACTCCGACACCGGAGCCGGTGTCGAGTGTGCGCACGGGACCAACGGGAACGAACAGCGACCCGGCGGCGCCAGACGTTGCCGACCAGCCGTTCGCCGCGATGTCGACGTGAAGGGCAGTCCGAGTGGTGTTCGTGATGATGACTCGCCCGCGTGCATCCACGTCCGTGACGATCGATGCAGTCACGGTCTCCAACCTGCGCACCGGGACAGTCACCGGCGCCACCGTCGCGGCACGCGGGGAGATGCCGAGCGAACCGCTGGTCCGAGCCGATGACGTGGTGACGGTCAACCACGCCGAACCCATCTGCGCCGCGGCATCAACATCGGGGAGGCCACCCCTACCAGCAATCCGCACCAACCTGCGCTCACCGGGCTGGAGTGAGCCGCGAATGCTGCCGCGGGTCGAGTACGCCGCGGTCGGCGGCACCGCGGCCACCGGGCCACTCCGACCCTCCGGCGTACTCGACGACGGCAGGACGAAGTAGCCGAGGACGTCGACCGTCACCGCGGTCGAGCCCGCATCGACCGCGAGTGCGAGGGTCCCATCCGTTGCGACGGGCACGACGGTCTCGACCGCGGCGGACTCGGCGATGCGGGCGGTCAGGACGGGCACCTGCGGCCGCTCACCCCCCGAGGCCCAGGCGTAGACGCTCGACGGGGCATTCGGCGTGACGGCCTGGATACGCACCAAGGCCGCCCGCACCGGCCGATCCGCCACGTCGCCGAACCCGGTGACCGGGACGTACACCGCCGGGCCCACCCCGCCGTACGTCGATTGCGTGAGACGGCAGGGGTCGGAGTCCTCCGTGTCAGCCGTCGAGTCGTAGGCGCGAACCGGTTCGATCCCGACGAAGTGCAGGCCGCGCACAGTTGTCCGCGGGACCGCTGGCGTCGTCGACCACCGGTCGCAGTCCGGTAGCGGCGTTGCCGTACCGCCCCAGAACGAGGTGAGCTTCGCCGCTGCATCCCAGGACAGGGACATGTGGATGTGGTCCCGATGGCAGGGGGCCGTCGAGTACTGGGCCTCCGGGGTCTGCGAGCAAGGCTTCCCCACGGCGTAGTTGTAGATGTCGCTCCAGCCCGGGGTTGCCTGGTACCCCTCCCAGATGCGGTTGTTCCACCCGATGTACATGACACCTAGCCGCCGGGCCATGGCGAAGCGCGTCCCGGACTCATCACGCCCGAGGAGCCACCGCAGGAAGGCGTTTGCCATCGCCCGTTCAGCCGGGTCGTTGACGTCGAGCATCCAGTCGACCGCGCGGCCCTCCTTGTGCTCGCTGCGACCGCCGATTCCGCAATCCCGCGGTATCCAGATGTTCTGGTCATCGCCGTACGTCGCTCGGATCAGGTCGGTCAGGGCCAGGGCCCCCGGCTTGGGGTCGGGCGAGCAGATGCCCTGCCCCTGATAGTCGGCGAGGGGCTCAAGCTCGGTGGGCAGCCCGATGGGTGTGGTCGGCGTCGGAGCGGACCGCGCGGGTGCGGCGAGGCCCGGCAGCCCGGCGACCAGGGCAGCCGAGGCTGCCACTGCGGC
>JBILVH010000194.1:0-3946 GCA_044370555.1 Candidatus Nanopelagicales bacterium | reverse complement strand
GTTCCAGGCGACCAGATGCGTGAGGACCAGTCGGCCGACTCCCGCGGCACGGGCGTGGTCGGCGGCCTCGCGCGCGGTGAGGTGGAGGTCGGGTGGGTTCACTCCGTCGACGAAGGACGCTTCGAACAGTGCGACGTCAGCGTCGCGGGCGAGATCGACGAGCGCTGGTGTTGGCCCCGTATCGCCGGAGTAGACCAGGCTGCGGCCGCCGGCTTCGATGCGCATCGCGAAGCACGGCACCGGGTGCGCCATCAGCGCCGTAGTGACGGCGAACGGGCCGATCTGCACCGCCCCGGTGGCGGGCCAGGTGCGGAAGTCGAACTCGCGCGTCATCCCCGGGGACTCAGGGATGTCGTACGCGCGCGCCATCCGCGCCGCAGTGCCCTCGGGTCCGTAGACGGGGATCGCCGGCTGTGGCCCCGACGGATCGAACCGGCGCGCGACGTACAAGCCGGTGAGGTCGAGGCAGTGATCGGCGTGTAGGTGACTCAGCAGCACGGCGGCCACCTCGCCGAGTCGGGTATGCCGCTGCAGCGGGCCGAGAGCACCGCTGCCGAGGTCGAGGACGATGCGCACACCCTCGGCCTCCACGAGGTAGCAGGACGCGGCGGACTCCGCCGAGGGGAACGACCCGGCGCAGCCGACGATCGTTACGCGCACGCCCGCAGACTACTCCGGACGCACGCTGGCGGTCCGGCGCCAGCGCTACCCAGCAACTACCGAGCAACTACCCGGCCCGGATCGCACGGCGTGCCGAGTACGGAGTACCGAGCACTTCGCCGCGTGCGCCATCGGTTGCGGCGGCTACCGCGCGGTCACACCACCGTCGACGGGCACCGCGGCCCCGGTGATGAAGCCCGCTTCGCACGAGGCGAGGAAGGCGATGAGCGCCGCGACCTCGTAGGCGGTGCCGACTCGGCCGAGCGGCTGATGCGCAGCGATGTCGGCCATCGCCTGCACCGGATCGCTCTGCGCGGCCACCCATCCATCCAACAGTGGCGTCTGCGTGTAGCCCGGGCAGACCGCATTCGTGCGGATGCCGTGGGCGGCCCCGTCCATCGCGGCCGCGCGCGTAAGGCCGATCACTCCGGTCTTGGTGGCGATGTAGGCGGCCTCCCCCGGTGCCCCGACGAGACCCCAGTCCGACGAGATGTTGACGATCGCACCCCGACCCGCTCGCATCATCTCCGGGAACACCGCGCGAATGCCGTTGAAGGTGCCGCTCAGGTTGATCGAGACCACGCGGGCCCAGTCCTCGTGGGTCGTCTCCCATACCGAGCCGGCATGCACGACGCCGGCGTTGTTCACCAGGACATCGATACGCCCTTCGGCCGCGGCGATCTCGGAGACCACCCGTTCGAATGCCGCGCCGTCTGCGACATCGAGTTCGGCCGCGCGGGCCGCGAGCCCGGCCACATTGCATCGCTCCGCGACCGCGCGCGCTGCCGCGACGTCGCGGTCGAGGATCCAGACGGTGGCTCCCTCGACGAGGAGCCGCTCGACAGCGGCAAAGCCGATGCCCGAGGCGCCGCCGGTCACCAATGCGACCTGGTCCGCGAAGCGACCCGGTGTCACGGGCATTCCCGCAGATCCCAGACCCGCACCGACCTGCCCATGGGCCCCCAACTGGTCCATGACGCTCCCATCTCCGACTCGTCGACGCGCTTGCGACCCTGAGACTCTCCACGACACGGCGAGGTCGGGTCAAGGCGTAGGCCCCGAGGGTGGCGGGGGCCCAGACAGGGCAGCGGGCGGCGCCTAGCTCCTCGCCGCGAGGGGGTATGCGCTAGGCCAGCCCGTGTTCGACCGAGGACACCTCGGGGCCGAGGAATCGCCTTGCCAGAGCGCCGAACGCACCCGGATCGCCGGTGGCCACGAAGCGGTGGCGCGGCGGTGGCAACGCGGGGTCCCGCTGCAGACCTTCCGAGGCCAGCACGCGGTAGACATCCTTGGCGGTCTCCTCCGCGCTGGAGACGAGCGTCACGCCCTCGCCCATGACCAGCGACAGCACGCCGGTCAGCAGCGGGTAGTGAGTGCAGCCGAGGACGAGCGTGTCGACGTCGGCCGCGATCAGTGGGGCGAGGTAGTCCTGCGCCGTCGACAGCAGGTCGGGGCCTCCGGTGACACCGGCCTCGACGAACTCCACGAAACGCGGGCACGCCTGAGTGGTGAGCACCAGGTCGGGTGCGGCCGCGAATGCATCGAGGTACGCACCGCTGCCAATCGTCGCCGCCGTGCCGATCACGCCGACCCGGCCGGTCCGCGTCGCCTTCACCGCACGCCGCACCGCGGGATGCACGACCTCCACGACGGGGACGTCGTACCTCTCGCGGGCATCGCGCAGGGTCGCCGCACTCGCGCTGTTGCAGGCGATGACGATCATCTTCACACCTGATGCGACGAGTTCGTCCATGATCGTCAGCGCGAACGTCCGGACCTCCGCCAGAGGTCGGGGGCCGTACGGACCATTCGCGGTGTCACCGACATACAGGATCGGCTCGTGCGGGAGTTGGTCCAACACGGCCCGCGCGACCGTAAGCCCGCCGACACCCGAGTCAAGGATGCCTATGGGCGCGTCAGCGTCTGATCGGATTCCCATGTCACGTCACAGGGTAGGGTGCCAGTCATGAATTCCCGCCCAGGCGCCGTGACTTTCGTCGGCATCATGATGTTCATCGGAGCCGGTGCATACCTCGCCGGCGCCATCGTCAACCTCTTCCTGTGGCTGCGGCCCGATCAGGTGCAGACGTGGTACGGCCAGCCGATCTCCGACTGGTACTGGGTCATCAACGGTGGCCTCAACCTGGTACTGGTCGTCGGCTTCGCCTGGATCGGCCGGATGGCACTGGCCGGTGACTATGCGGCGAGTGTGACGGTGAACATGCTGGCGGTGATCAACCTGGTCTTCGCCTTCTTCAGCCTGCTGCACGGCTACGGCTGGGTCGCACTCGCGGTCTCCATCATCGTGCTCATCGCGAACAACACGGCGGCCGCCCAGACGTACTACCGGCGCAACCTGCCGGCTGCCGCCTGATCCGCCACCTAGGCCCAGACGGTCCCTTCGAGCCGCTCCTCCGCCTCATCCACCGTGCCCTCGTAGGCACCGGTGGAGAGGTACTTCCAGCCGCCGTCGCACACGATGAATGCAATATCGGCCCGCTCACCGGCCTTGACGGCCCGCTGTGCCATCCCGAGAGCGGCGTGGAGGATCGCACCGGTCGAGATGCCCGCAAAGATCCCTTCCTGCTCGAGCAACTCGCGGACGCGCCGGACCGCGTCGTACGGCCCGACTGAGTAGCGGGTCGTGAGCACCGACTCGTCGTACAACTCGGGTACGAAGCCCTCATCGAGGTTACGCAGCCCGTAGACCAACTCGCCGTACCGGGGTTCGGCCGCAACGATCTGGACGCCGGGCACCTTCTCGCGCAGGAATCGACCTGCCCCCATGAGCGTGCCCGTCGTGCCCAGACCCGCCACGAAGTGCGTGACCGTGGGCAGGTCGGCGAATATCTCAGGCCCGGTCGTCAGGTAGTGCGCCTGTGCGTTGGCCGGGTTGCCGTACTGGTAGAGCATCACCCAGTCGGGATGCTCCTCCGCCATCCGCCGGGCCACCCGCACTGCTTCGTTCGACCCGCCCGCACCCGGCGAATAGACCACCTCAGCCCCCCACATCCGCAACAGTTGCGTGCGCTCCGCAGAGGTGTTCTCCGGCATGACGCAAACGAGGCGGTAGCCCTTCAGTTTCGCGGCCATTGCCAATGAGATTCCGGTGTTGCCGCTGGTTGGCTCCAGGATGGTGGCACCGGGTGTCAGGAGGCCGTCAGCCTCGGCCTGCTCGACCATGCGCAGCGCCGCGCGGTCCTTGATCGATCCGGTCGGGTTGCGGTCCTCCAACTTGGCCCAGAGTCGCACATCGGCGGAGGGCGAGAGCCGCGGAAGGCCCACC
>JBILVH010000173.1:0-4428 GCA_044370555.1 Candidatus Nanopelagicales bacterium | reverse complement strand
CGACCGGACTGGCTGCGGGAGCAGTTCGCCGATGCCGCACCTGATGTCACGGAGGTCTCCCTGGCACCGCTGTGGCTCCCCGCCCGCGAACAGCCCGATGTGTTCACGCCGGTCGATGTCCAACAGTCGGATGACCCCGCGCTGCTCCTCGCCGACCGCCGCGTCCTCACCGCCGGTGAGGTGATGGTGCACGCCGCGGACCTCGCCGACGCGTGGCGCCTCACCGCGGGCGGTCGTCTGCTCGCGATCGATCCGGTTGCTGACCCCCGGGCCGCAGATCCGGCACATGCGCTCGGCGACGCGGTCGGCTGGCTCGTCGCGTTGGGAGTGCCGCTCGCTGCCACCGCGTCCGTGGTGCTCGTCGCGAACGAGGATCCGGTCGGGCGGGATCAGCGGATGGCAGCCGAACGGGCTACTGCGTTCGCGCCGCCAGCGTGACCGTGCGCACCGGACTCGTGCCGAGCACGGTCGACCCGTCGACCGCAACCACCCGCCACGAGTAGGTGTCACCGGCCGAGGAGATGTTCGGGATGCTGAAGGTGAACGCACCGGAAGCGTCCGTCACGGCCCGCGCGCGCTCCACCCATGCGCTCTGGCCGAAGTAGCGGACCTGACGGATGACCGTCAGCCCCACACCCTGCGGGGCGACCGCTCCGGTGAGGGTCACGGTGTCACCCTCCGCCGGTGCTGCCGGTGTGACGGTCAAGGTCACCGTGCGTTCGACCGGTGCGACCGGGACGCCGGTCAGCCCGCGCACACTCGTGATGTACGCCGACTTCAGGCCGAATGCCGAGCGCAGTTGCGCGGCGGTCACGGGTGCGGTGTCGCCGGAGAGGCCGACTGCGACGAACGTGCGGATCGTGCCACCTTCGAACCAGCGCGAGCCTGTCCGCAACCGCATCAGGTCGTCGATTCCGACGATCTGCTCCGTCTGGTCGCGGTCGACCGTGACGGTCCACGTGCGATAGGGGTTCTCGGGAACCCGCAGGCTCCATGAGTCGTCGACGCTGACGGCCCACGGGTACGTCGTACCGCCCCAGACCGCCTCCGCCGAGAGGGTGCGCCCGCCGGTGGACGCGGTGTAGAACGCCCGGATCGGCGCACCGTCGTACAGCACCGCGCGGCCGGTCTCCTCGCCGACCGTGGTCGCGGTCACCGCGGCCATCCAGTTCGCGCCGCCCACGCCGTCCTCGACATCCGCGGCGCGATAGGTCTGGTCGTAGTACGGCGCATCACCGTCATTGACGTGGCAGAGGCAGTCCGGGCGGGTCCCGTCCGCATAGGCGTCGAGTGCGTAGGAACGCGATGCGATCACCTGCGCCTGCAGGGCGGCCTGCGGCCACGTCGGGGTGACCTCGGCGATCCCGAAGAGGTAGTCGTCATGCAGCGACACGACGTTCACCACCGCCAATTGCGGCACCTCCCCCGACGTGCCGATCTCCAGCGTGCCGCGGCGGTAGCGCCCACCGACACCGAAGTCCTGGGACGGACCGACGACCTCCGCGACCGCGTCACCGTCCGTCGTGGCGGAGGCCCAGCTGATGCCGACGCGGGCAACCGCACCGAGGGAGCGCACCGCATCCCCGGTCCGGATGCGCACCCACACCCGGCCGTCCCGGACCGACAGATGCACGATGTCGTCGGCCTGCAACGAAACGACCCGCGAACTGAGCCGCACCCTGAGCGTCGCGTCGCCCTCGGCGCGCACTCGCACGATCGGCACCTGCGACATGAGTCCGACACGCAGATCGACGTCGTCGGGGACCGGCGCCACCGTCGTCCCGGAGTAGTAGTGGCGCAGGATCCGCGACGCACCCCAACCCTCACGCGCCATGGCGAGTGCGCCCCACTGCGATAGGCCCACACCGTGCCCGTACCCGGTGCCGGTGATCACGAACGAGTCCGGAGGCGCGCACGGGTCGGGAGGCGAAGTGGCGGTGGAGGCAATGGACCCGAGTCCGGTCCACGGCGTCACCGGCACACCGTCGGACGTACCGGTCAACTCGAACCGGTACGTGCCCGGCGGGACTCGCCGTCCGTTGTCATTGCGCCCGTCCCACTCCGCCTGCATGACGGTGCTCTTGGCGACCGATCCCGACAACGTCCGCACCGCCTCACCGCAGGCATTCAGCACGCGGACCGAGTAGTCGATGTCCGCGTTGGTGCGCGACCGCAGGACCAGCGGCACCGTCGATCCCCACTCTCGGTCGATCACGTCCGGGGTGAAGAAGCTCGCACCGATCCGGGTCGTTACCGCCCTGCGGATGGCGACCAGCGAGTCCTTCAGGAATGCGCCCGGGCACGCAGTGCTGCCGATATCGCCGTGCCCGATGACCGTCGGGACCCGAACGGTCTCGCCCGGCCAGTACATCGACGTCGTCCCCTGCCCCGGCCCCGGCCCCGCGGAGGTGAGCACGGCCGTCCCTTGGGGATTGCGGTGGTACTGCGACAGCTTCCAGGCCAGGATCCTCGCGTAGGCATCGATGATCGGTCGCGCCTCTGCCCGCTCGGGGTTCAGCGTCTCGGCGTTGCCGAGGAATGACACCGCGAAGGATTCCGCGTTGAAGCCCGATGTGTGCGCGCCGACCACGGCACCTTCGATACTGCCGCGCCGACCCTCGTAGATGCGGCCGAAGCGATCGACCATGAAGTTGTAGCCGAAGTCGTTGACGCCCACGCCCTCCACGAACCACGAGTAGACGGCACGTACCTGCGCGGCGGCCTGCTCGGGCGTGTAGTCGTTGGTCGACACGACGTGGTGGATGAACCCGACCTTGATCGTGTCGCTGAACGACGGTGTACCTCGGACGAGTGATTCGTCGGCACCCCACTGCGCCCGCGTGATGATGCGAGGCTGCGCCGCCGCCGCCGAGACCGTGGACACCGGCACCGACGACAGGTCCGCATCGTCGGCTGTGACCGGGCTGTCGACGATGGCCAACTCGGTGCCGTCCGGCACGCTGCCATCCGGTGTGTCGATGCGCACCTGGACCGCGTCGGCGCCCGAGGCCAGGAGCGGCTCACTCGCCGCGCGGGCACCGGCGGCCTCCGCGGTGCCGGGGTCCGGGAGGTGATCGCTCACCGGCAGGTTCTGCCACGGCGACCAGGCGTCGTCGGTGCGGACCCGGACGAGGATCCGCGTGTCCGGGTCCAGGGGGGCATCGGCAACCACGCCCACCAGGTCGAACGGCCCGACCTCCTCCTCGGGCGTGACGACGGCGACTTCCAGGGGTACTGCCGGGGTGTGTACGTGACCGTCGTGATCGTCGACGGGTTCGATCCCGAAGGCCGCCGCCCGGACACCACCGTGCGGGTCGTCCTGCGCGGCCATGGACGGGTCGGGGGCGGCCGCCAGTGCAACGGCATCGATCCCCATGAGCGGCAGGTACGTGACCGCGGGCCGCACCGGATCGCGGTCGAGGTGCCAGACGGGGGCGGTCAGTCCGGTGGCCAGGCCGGCGAGGGCCACCACCGCCACCACCCACCTACGCACGCCGACCTCCTGTCGCACTCCCGTCTCGCAGAGCCTTTCCGTAGGGTGCCAAAGCGCGGCCCCGACGTGTCAAATCAACACCATACGTCGCAATCCGTCACTTGCGTCACAGGCACGCGGGGACCGCGCGGGGAACCTCAGGCGGCTCCGATCCGTCCACCAAGGGCGGTGCGGCCTACGATTACGCCGAGCGCTCCGAGGGCGATCCCTGTCGGTCCGATCGGTATCCGCGGGCTCGGGCCAACTGCGAGAGGGAGGTGCGGCGCGCGTGAGTGACTCCGCCAACCCGCGCACCCCTGACTCGACCGGCCCTGCCGCCGACACCCCGGCGCCGCGCCGACGTCGCTGGCCGTTCGTCCTGGTGGCCTGCGCCTCGGCCCTCGTCATGCTGACATCACTGACCGGCGCCGGGATCGCGGTCCTCTACACCCGCCTCGAGGACAACATCTCGACGGTCGACTTCAGCGCGATCGGTGACGACGGCACGCGGCAGGCGCGGCCGATCGTCGACGACGAGGGCAACTACACGGCGTTGAACATCTTGTTGATGGGCAGCGATAGTCGTCAGGGTGCGGGCAACGACGCCGGCTACGGGAACCCCGACATCATGACCGGCGAGCGCTCCGATACCACGATCGTGCTCCACGTGTCGGCCGACCGGAGGTTCGCGACCGCCGTGAGCATCCCGCGCGATACCTGGATCACCCTGCCCACGTGCCGCCGCAACGAAGAGGTTGTCGGCGGGTACGAATCGAAGTTCAATGCTGCGTTCGAGATGGCCGGGCCCGCGTGCACGGTGAAGGCGGTCGAAGACCTCACGGGCCTGCACATCGACCACTTCGCAGTCATCGACTTCGCCGGCTTCAAGAACGTCGTCGACGCCCTCGGCGGCGTGGAGGTCTGCCTCACCTCACCCGTCGACGACCCGCAGTCCA
>JBILVH010000172.1:0-4432 GCA_044370555.1 Candidatus Nanopelagicales bacterium | reverse complement strand
CGGGGCCTGATCAGTTGGGATGACGCCATGCGCACCGTGCACCTGCCACCGAGTACCGATGCGCTGGAGGCCGCGCGTCGACGCCTCCGGTTCGACGAGGCGTTCGTTCCGCAGGTGGCGCTCGCCCAGCGGAGATACGCCCTGCGCGGTGCATCTGCACGACCACGACCGGCTTGCAAGGACGGTCTAGTGGAGGAGCTCGATGCGCGGCTGCCCTACCGGTTGACCGCGGCACAGGTGCGCGTCGGGGAGCTGCTGGAGCGCGAGATGGCCGATGTGCATCCGATGCACCGCCTGCTCCAAGGGGATGTCGGTAGCGGCAAGACCGTCGTGGCTCTGCGCGCGATGCTCGGGGCCGTCGATGCGGGCGGCCAGGCTGCCCTCCTCGCGCCGACGGAGGTGCTGGCGCATCAGCACTGGCGGAGTATCACCGCACTGCTCGGGCCACTCGGGGAGCGCGGGCGGCTGCGCTTCGACGACAGCGGCGGGCCGGAGGGCACGTCCGTTGCCCTGCTCACCGGGTCCCTGTCGGCCGCAGCCCGGCGCACGGCCCTGCTCGACATCGCGAGCGGTGCCGCGGGCATCGTCATCGGAACGCATGCGTTGCTCGAGGACCGCGTCACCTTCGCCGACCTAGCCCTAGTCGTCATCGACGAACAACACCGCTTCGGTGTGGAGCAGCGGGCGGCACTAGCGGCCAAGGCCGTGGACGGCACGCGCCCGCACGTCCTCGTGATGACGGCGACCCCGATCCCGCGCACGGTCGCGATGACGGTGTTCGGCGACCTTGATACAACGGCCCTCGACGAGATGCCCGCGGGCCGTCAGCAGATCTCGACGCACGTCGTCCCGACCAGGGATAAGCCGCATTACCTCGACCGGGTCTGGGTCCGCGTGCGCGAGGAGGTCGAGGCCGGCCGGCGCGCGTACGTCGTATGCCCGCGAATCGATGCGTCTGAGGGGCAGGAGTCCGGTGGCGCATCTGTGCTCGAACTCGCCGAGACGCTGCGTACGGGGCCGCTGGCCGGGTTGCGCATCGGGATCTTGCACGGACGCCTCGGGAGCGACGAGAAGGAATCGGTCATGGCGGCATTCGCAGCTGACGGCCCGGATGCGCTCGATGTGCTGGTGTGCACGACCGTCGTCGAGGTGGGCCTCGATGTCGCCAAGGCGTCGACGATGGTCGTGATGGACGCCGAACGCTTCGGAGTCTCGCAACTGCACCAGTTGCGCGGTCGCGTCGGTCGGGGGAGTGACCCGGGGCTGTGCCTGCTGGTGACCGCGTGCGAGGCCGACTCCCCGGCGCGGGAGCGCATCGACGGGGTGGCCGCCACGACCGACGGGTTCGCGCTCGCGCGTCTCGATCTCGAGCAGCGACGCGAGGGCGATGTCCTCGGTCGCGCGCAATCAGGCGACTCGGGTTTCGTCTTCCTCGACCTGCTCCGTGACGAAGAGGTGATCGAGGCCGCACACGATGAGGCGACGCGCCTGGTAGAAGCCGACCCCGGCCTCACCCGGCATCGCCCGCTCGCAGCGGTACTGGCAGAGATCGAATCCCGCTCCGAATACCTCATGAAGGACTGATGCGCATCATCGCCGGGCGTGCCGGAGGCCGCCGGATAGCCGTACCGCCGACGCATACGCGACCGACTAGCGACCGGGTGCGCGAGTCGCTGTTCTCCGCGTTGGATGCGCGCTGGGAGTGGGACGGCTTGCGCGTCCTCGACCTGTACGCGGGGTCAGGTGCACTGGGCCTCGAGGCCGCTAGTCGCGGTGCGACCGACGTACTGCTCGTCGAGCGAGACCCCGCGGTGTTCGCCGTCCTCAGTCGCAATGTCGCGTCCCTCGCGCTCCCGGGCGTACGCACGCTACGCAGCGATGTCACGGCCGCCGTCGGCCGGCCCGCCGACGCGGCATTCGACCTGGTCCTCTGCGATCCGCCGTACGACCTACCCGCCGTAGAGGTGCGCAGCGTCCTCCGCGACCTCGCCCGGAATGGCTGGGTCGCGGTGGACGGCGAGGCGGTCGTGGAGCGGTCGGCGCGCGACCGGGAATCCCCGTGGCCCGACGAGTGGCGGGCTGACCGGCATCGGACCATCGGGGAGACCTCGCTTTGGTACGGTCGCATAGTGGGTCAGGGGACGGAGGAGCCGACGTGAAGCGAGCCGTGTGCCCGGGTTCGTTCGACCCCATGACGAACGGTCACCTTGACGTGTTCACCCGCGCCGCCGACCTGGCCGATGAGGTCGTGGTGGCGGTGCTCATCAATAAGCGCAAGGCCAGCCTGTTCACCGTCGAGGAGCGGATGGACATGCTGCGTACCTGTCTCGCGCATCTGCCCAATGTGCGAGTCGATGCCTTCCACGGCCTACTCGTCGACTACTGCCGCGAGCACGGCATCACCGCCATCGTGAAGGGTCTGCGGGCGGTCACGGACTTCGACTACGAGTTGCAGATGGCGCAGATGAACTATCGCCTCGCGGGCGTCGAGTCGCTGTTCATCTCGACCAACCCGCTCTACAGCTACATATCGTCGAGCCTGATCAAGGAGGTCGCCACGTACGGCGGCAGCGTCGAGGGCCTCGTCCCCGATCTGGTTCACGATCTGCTCATCGAGCGACTCCGTGGTGACGGCGGGGTGCCCTCCGTCACCGCATGACACGATCCAATGGGGGACAATCACCCCACCTCCTGCGGCGCGCCCGCGCGGCGGGGAACTGCTCGAAGGGACGGACCGATGGACGTGATTCAGGCACTCGACGACTTGGCCGCCATCGTTGAAGAAGCGAAGGCGATGCCACTCTCGTCGTCGTGCTTGATCAACCGTGCCGAGGTACTGGAGTTGATCGACGAGATCCGCGATGCACTCCCCGAGGCGCTGAGTCGGGCCGACAGTGTGCTCAGGGACCGGAGCGCAGTCCTGGAGAGTGGTCGAGCCGAGGCTGCAGCCCTGATCGACGAAGCGCGGGAGGAGCAGAGGCGGCTCGTGTCCGCCCACGAGGTCTACCTCGTGGCCCTGGCCGATGCCGACGCGGTCCGGACCGAGGCCGCTGCCGACATCGAGCGCCAGCGCCGTGAGGCCGATGACTACATCGACGCGCGCCTGGCATCGTTCGAGGTGCTCCTGCAGAAGACCCTCACCGTCGTAGAACGCGGCCGCGAGCGCCTGCGCCAGGACGCCGAGGACGAGTACGAGGATCTCGGGCCCCTGCCGGGCTGATGCCGGGTGAGGCAAGTGCGCTGGAGGGGGTATCCTGTCCTCCGGCCTGAACGAGGCCGAAGGATCCCGTCGTATGCGCCCTGGGGGTAGTTCGTGACTGGCCCCGCCCCCCGTCCGCCGCTCGCGGTAGACCTGCGTGATGTCCACGCCGGGTCGCCGCTCGCGATCGAGCGCGTGGTGCCCGCGCCGGGTGACCTCGGAGTCGCGCTGGCCGGTGTCCCGGAGGGTTCCGACCTCGGGCTGCACGTTGAGGTGCAGCAGGTCGCTGATGGGGTGCTTGTCCGAGGGACCGTGTCGGTGCAGGTGCGCGCTGAGTGTGCGCGCTGCCTCGACCCGATCACCTGGGACGAAGAGGTCGACGTCACGGAGTTCTTCCGCGACCCCGCCGCCCTGGAGGCGGAGGGTGTGGATCCTTCCGAGACCGAGGACCTCGTGCTCGAGGCGGATGTGATCGACCTCGAGCCGATCGTGCGAGATGCGGTCGTGCTCCGACTGCCGCTCGCGCCGGTGTGCTCGCCCGACTGCCCCGGACTGTGCCCCACGTGCGGGGTGCACCTGGCGGACGATCCCGCACACCACCATGAGGACGTCGACCCGCGCTGGGCGGCCCTCGTCGAACTGCTCGAAGACGACCGCGAGCCCCCGCGGTAGGAGGAAGGTGCACCATGCCAGTTCCGAAGCGGAAGACCTCGCGGTCCAACACTCGGCATCGCCGGTCGCAGTGGAAGGCGTCGGCCCCCACTCTCGTGGCCTGTGCCCGCTGCCGTGAGCCAAAGCTCGCGCACGTCGCCTGCCCGACCTGCGGAACATACGCCAAGCGTCGCGTCCTCGACGTCTGAGGACACTCACCGTCGATAGGTCGATGCACGTGGCCAGCACCGGTGCAGGGCATGGCGGGGACGCACTCGACTGGGTCGCCGCGGCCATCGCGGACGTGTGTGGCATTGACGTCGACGTGATCCGGCCCGACACGCCCCTGGCCGCTATCGGCGTCGACCGCCTCGCCGTCTATTGCGTTGCGGATGCGCTGGATGCTCGGCTCGCGAGTGCCGGGCTGGATCCGTTCGACGATCGTGCGATCGATGTCGCGGTGACAGTGGCGGACCTCATGGCTCCGCTCGCAGCCGCGCGCCCCGAGCCGAGTCAACTCGAGCCGAGCCAACCCGGGCCGAGCCAACCCGTGTCGGGTGAGCTCGGGTCGGACCGGCCTCA
>JBILVH010000107.1:0-5980 GCA_044370555.1 Candidatus Nanopelagicales bacterium | reverse complement strand
TGAAGGGTGAGGACACCGGCTGGAGTGAGCAGCCGCCGGTGTTGTTGAACATCCGGCACATCGACGGGACCTTCACGTTGCGCGAGGAGCCGCAGTGGCCGCTTGCCGATACGAAGTGGACGCCGCTCTACCTGAATCCAGGGACTCTTGACCTAGCCCGGTCGGCCCCGGAGACAGAGCAGAGTGTCGCCTACGAGGCACTCGGCGACGGCGTCACATTCTTCACGCCTCCGTTGGAGGAGGAGATCGAGCTCACCGGACCCAGCGCGCTCAAGTTGTTCATCTCGTCCTCAACGGTCGATGCCGACATCTTCGCCGTTCTGCGTGTGTTCGACCCGAACGGAGATGAGGTCGTGTTCCAAGGGGCGATCGATCCCTACACGCCCATCGGTCAGGGCTGGCTCAGGGCGTCCCACCGCAAACTAGACCCCGAATTGAGCACGCCCTACCGGCCGTACCACACCCACGATGAGTTGCAGCCGCTCACACCGGGAGAGGTCTACGAGCTCGATGTCGAGATCCTGCCGACCTGTCTCGTGATCCCCGCGGGTTCTCGTATCGCCCTGTCCATCAGGGGTCGCGACTACGAGTACCCGCATGCGAAGCCGGCTCGGCTGTCCAACTTCAAAAATGACCTGAAGGGCTGCGGGCCGTTCCTGCACGACGACCCGACAGATCGCCCGTCGGATGTTTTCGGGGGGCGCATCAGCCTGTACACCGATCCGGAGCGGCCGTCCTACCTGCTGCTTCCGGTCATCGACCGGTCATAGGAAGGAACACCACGCAGTGTCACATGAGGTAGCCGGTCGCCAGCCGCGGCGGGAGGTGCTGTCTACGTCGATGGACGAGTGGTCCGCAGACGTGCGCCAGGACTTCGAGGCGAATGCCCACAACGGTCGCGTTGGCGGCCGGCTCCTCATGGAGAACAGTCGGGTACGGGTCTGGGAAATCCGCCTGAAGCCCGGTGAGCGGTACGGCGCTCACCGGCATGTGCTCGATTACCTATGGACGGCGGTCACCCCCGGCACCAGCCTTCAGCACACGTCCGACGGTCGCCGCGAACTCGTTCACTACGAGGTCGGCGACACCATGTTCTTCGGGTACGGCGAGGGGCAGTTCATGTTGCACGACCTGGCCAATGCGGGCGAGACGGAGTTGGTCTTCACGACCGTCGAGTTGAAGGACTCCCCGAACGTACCGCTCCCCATCCACGACGGGAGTTGAGATGAAGTGGCTCAAGCGGGCCACGGGGGCCGCGCAGCAAGCAGTTGAGGACGAGTCCCTGCGCGAACGGGTCCGTCACATCCTCAAGGATGTGGAGACAAGCGGGGACGATGCGGTACGACGTTACTCAGAGGAGTTCGACGCGTGGTCGCCGGAGTCCTTCCGACTGTCACCCGATGAGGTCGAATCCATCCTGGCGAGCGTGGAGCCGCAGGTCATCGACGACATCCGTTGGGTCCAGCGCCAGGTCCGCGAGTTCGCGGAGCGCCAGCGTGAGACTCTTCTAGATCTGGAGGTCGAGACCCTGCCGGGTGTCTTTCTCGGCCACAGGCATGTCCCGATCGAAGCGGCCGGTGCGTACGTGCCCGGTGGACGGTACCCACTCGTGGCATCCGCGCATATGACGATCGTGACCGCAAAGGTCGCCGGTGTAGCTCGGGTGACGGCCTGCACGCCGCCCATCCGCGGCGAGATCCCGCGAGAGACCGTGGCGGCAATGGCGCTGGCCGGTGCCGACGAGATCTGGCTGCTCGGCGGGGTCCAGGCACTCGGGGCTATGGCCTACGGCACCGCGACGATGAAGCCAGTGCACATGATTGCGGGGCCTGGGAACGCCTATGTCGCCGAGGCCAAGCGGCAACTCCTCGGTCAGGTCGGTATCGATCTGGTGGCCGGTCCCACGGAGATCCTGGTTGTTGCTGATGATTCCGCGAGTGCCGTCACGGTCGCCGTCGACCTGTTGAGTCAGGCTGAGCACGGTCCGGACTCCCCGGCGGTCCTGATGACGACGTCGGTGGACCTTGCAACCGAAGTCTTGGCACTGATCGATCGCCTTCTCCCCACAATGCCCACCCGTGATTTCGCAGAGCCCGCCTGGCGGGATTTCGGTGAGGTTGTGGTGTGCGACTCCCTGCCTGAGGCCTTCGCACTGGCCGACGAATACGCGTTCGAGCACGTCGAGATCCTCACTCGTGACCCGCGGCGTGCCCTCGACGAGATGCGGCACTACGGCGCGCTCTTCCTCGGGGAGGGGACGTGCGTCTCCTACGGCGACAAGGTCATCGGTACCAACCATGTCCTGCCGACTCGCAAGGCTGCGCGGTACACGGGCGGACTGTGGGTCGGCAAGTACTTGCGGACCGTGACCTACCAGGAGGTCACGGACCCGGTCAGTAGCGCCCAACTGGGCCTGCGCTGCGGTCGAGCCTCCCGCGTCGAGCTATTCGAGGGCCATGCACGTTCCGGTGACGTTCGCGCGATGCAGTTGGACGGCGGCGCCCCGGAGTGGCTGAGCCGGGCTGGAATCTGACAGTGGCGCCAGCGGTCAGCATCCCGGCGATCGAGGGTCGCACCGCCCTCGTGACTGGTGCGGGCAACGGGCTCGGCCGAGCGATGGCTATCGCTCTTTCGGCGGCAGATGCGCACGTCGTGCTCGTCGGACGGACCGCGGAGTCACTTCATGGCACCGCCGAACTACTCGCCGGGGAGTCGACGGTGCTGACCTGCGATGTTGCGGATCCGTCATCGGTGGCGGCACTGGCCGATCACTGTGATCTTTCCGCGGTCAGCATCCTCGTCAACAATGCTGGTGTCGCCGGACCAGTCGCCCCCATTCACGAAATCGAGCCCGATGAATGGGATGAGGTATTCGCGGTGAATGTCCGGGGCCCGTACCTCATGTGCAAGCTCGTCCTTCCGCACATGATCGACAGGTCATTCGGTCAGATCGTCAACATCGCCTCAGTCACCGGCAAACGTCCACTCGCACGGCGTACGCCGTACTCGGCGAGCAAGATCGCCCTCATAGGGCTCACGCGTACTCTCGCTTTCGAGGTCGGGCACCTTGGAATCCTTGTCAACAGCCTCTCGCCGGGGCCGGTTCGTGGGCCGCGAATGGCCCGGAACTTCAGATTGGAGGCGCAACGCACCGGTACCACCGAGGCGGAGGCTGAGGAGGCATACGTTAGCCGCGCTGCGCAACATCGACTCGTGGAGGAGTGGGAAGTGGGCGAGGCACTTGTCGCGCTGCTTCGCATGCCCGGCTTGACTGGTGCTGACATCGACTTGTCGGCGGGGATGATCGCACCGTGAACGCGATGTGTGACGGTGGGGTGGGATATGCCTGCGCTTAGGGTCGGCGTGGTCGGACTCGGCTGGTGGGGGCGGCGAGTCATTGATGTTCTCGGTCCCAGCATCATGGTCGATGTGGTCGCCGCCACGGACCCATCAGCACCCGCTCGAGATGCTGTGCAGGGACAGTCGTGCACGGTACATGAGACTTTCGAGGACCTGCTCGCTGATGACAGCGTCGAGGCGGTGATCATCACGTCGCCACACGACTTCCACGCCGATCAGATCGTGGCCGCCGTGCGCACCGGCCGGCATGTCTTCTGTGAGAAGCCATTCACCACCACTCGCGCGGACGCGGAGAGGGCACTCGATGCGGCGCGCACGGCTGGTGTCGTAGTGGGCATAGGCCATGAGCGACGCTTCGAACCCGCCATCAAGGTGCTCACGGAACTAACTCGGTTCGGTGATCTTGGGTTGCCGATGGTCTTCGAGGGAAACTTCAGCCAGGACAAGTTCCTCGCGCTGCCGCGGGATAACTGGCGACTGAGTCCGATCCTCGCTCCGGTGGGCCCGCTGTCGGCGACGGGGATCCACCTCATGGATCTCGCGATCAGCCTGCTCGGTAGCCCTGTCCAGGTGAATGCGCTTCTCGACACCCGCCTCGATCACTTCCCGAACGGTGCGAGCCTGACCGTGCAGATGGAGTTCCTCACGGGCGCCTCGGCCATGCTGAGCGCCGTTCTCTGCACACCCTTCGACGGGCGCGTCGCGCTCTACGGCAGCGAGGGATGGGTAGAGATCAGGGACCGGACTCATCCCGAAGCGCCGTCGGGCTGGGACGTAACCACTGTGCGCCGGGGCCGCGAGCCGGTTCATCATTTCGAGCCACCCGCGCCCATCGTGCGCGACAACCTCGAAGCGTGGGCAGGTGCCGTACGCGGTGCCGAGAAGTACCCAGTCAGCCCGGCCGAGATCCTCCTTAACGTGGCAACTTTCGAGGCGATCACGAGGTCGGCTCTTACGCGTAGGCCTGTCCGGGTTGAGTAGCCCCGGGGAGCTTCCGTTCCTGGACTTCGCCGATCCGGCGACGGGGCCCGGGCAGTGGTTCCGTGACGCGTGCGCCAACGTCGACCTAGAGGCGCTCGGGGGCGTGGTGGTAGAGCGATGCCTCCGCGTCTTCCCCCCCGAGATCGCCGATGTCCGGTTCGCCCAGTACCTCAGACTGTCGGTCATGGAGAACCTGAACTCTCTCCAGGGCCTGCTCTGTCGGACCATCCATCTGTACGAACTTGATCTCGAGCAGCCACTGTCGTTCGCAAGTATCCAAGCCGAATTGCATGTCCCGCAGGCGGCATTACAGCGGTCCTACCGCGTCAGTTTTCTCACGATCTGGGATGAATGGTCGCGACACCTGCGCGAGTTCGGCGAGACGGTGGGCATTCCCTGCCGCGAGGTTGATGACGGACTCTCGCATCTCACCCGCGCGGTCTTCACGTATCAGGATTTCGTGACATCTCGAGCCGCTGATAACTATGCCCGCGTGGAGTCCGCGCTGAATCGATCCAAAGCGCGTGTGCAGCAGCAACTCATCAAGGAACTCCTATCCGCTTCAGGGGATCCGCTGCCATCCCATGACCTCCTTCTACTCGAGTACGACGTACACGGCCACCACCTGGCAATCCTGCTCTCGGAGAGCACCGACGATGCGATCCGTCGAATCTCCCGTGAGCTCAGAGCGGCCACAATGACTCGGCAATCCATGACCTACCGGCTGGCATTCGACCGTTCCGTCCTCTGGCTGGGTAGTCCTAGCCCGTGGACCGCGACCGCGGTCGCGGCGGTCGGCCAAGTCTTACGACGGGTGGGTGCGCTCGCAGCCGTCGGGGACCCGCATCAGGGTCCGACCGGCCTGGTCACGACCTACCGGGAGGCCGAGCAGGCCGAAGGGATCCGAGTGGACGGTGACCGCTCTGTGCTGCAGTACCAGGAGGTGATGCTCGACATCCTGCTGCTTGCGCAGCCAGGCCTTGCTACGGCCTTCGTCCACCGGACCCTGGGGCAGCTCGCGGAAGACACAGCCGAAGCGGGCCGGCTACGCGCGACGATGGAAGCCTCCTTCCGATTCGGAAGCCACGTGGCCGCCGCTGAGGAGTTGCATGTGCACGAACACACGGTCCGCAACCGCCTAGCTCGCGTCGAAGAACTCCTAGGGCACAGCTTGCGTGACAACCGCACGGAGGTGGAGGTGGCCCTTCGCCTCAAACGGAGTCTTGGGGAGGGACCTGCGGCTTCAGCACCGTGAAGACCGATGCGGTGTCGAGGTCGCCGAAGCCGAGATCTTCTGCCTCGGCGTAGACACCCGCAGCCGCCTCGAGCAGCGGAGCCTGAAGTCCAAGGGATGCCTGCAGATCGCGGATCAGGTGGATGTCCTTCTGGAATAGCGACACGCGCATGGTGGCGGGCAGGTAGTCCTCCTCGATCATGCGGGGGCCTCGCACCTGGAGCATTCGCGAGGAGCCAGCGCCGTCCGCGACGGCGGCTAGTGTCGCGGTCAGGTCAAGTCCGGCTCCGCGCGCCAGTGCAAGCGCTTCTGCTGCGGCCACATTGTGGATCGCCACGAGCAGGTTCGCAACGAGTTTGACCTTGGTGCCATCACCGAGTCGACCGACGTCGAACTGCCCTCGGG
>JBILVH010000051.1:0-9400 GCA_044370555.1 Candidatus Nanopelagicales bacterium | reverse complement strand
CGGGTGAACGCTGCGATCACGGGCAGCGCCCGCACCTTGGCCTCGGGATCGCCGCTGACGTAGGCGATGAGATCACGGCTCTGTGCCTGTTCGGAAGTTCCGCTGACCGGGCAGTCGAGGAGTGTGGCCCCGCGTTCCCGGGCACGTTCACCGAGGTCGAGTTTGTCGGCGACCGAGAGGGTGCTGGTTTCAATGAGCACCCACCCGTCGATGTCGCCGAGGCCGACAGGGGAATCCCGTCGCAGAACATCGCGTGCTGCATCGCCCGACGGAAGCGAGAGAACGGCGATGTCGCACAAGCCGGTCATGTCCCGTGGGGAAACCACCTGGCCACCCATGGCGCTGAACTGCGCGCATCGGTCTGTGCTCAGGTCGTAGCCCACGACGGCGTACCCAGCCTGCAATAGATGTCGCGCGAAGGCGGAGCCCATGGCACCTATGCCGATGAGGCCGACCGTGGTTCGGGTCGATCCGGTCATGCCGCAACTATCCCCTGGACACAGGCAGGAAGTCATTGATGGCTGCTGCGAACTGTGCCGAGCACTCAAGCACCGCGCCGTGGCGGCCGCCCTCTAGCCACAGCAGCCTGGCCCCTGGGATGACGTCGGCTAGCCATGCGCAGCCCTCCTGGAATGCAGGCAGATCGTCACGACCACACACCACGAGGGTGGGAGCAGTGATGGCCGAGGCCTCCCCGGTGAAGTCGACCTCGACAAGTGCTCGGCATGCATCTGAGTACCCCTGCGGGCTTCCGGCCAGAATCATGGAGCGGGTCAGCTCGATCAGCGGATCATTCCGGTCAATGAGGTCCTGCGTGTACCACATCGCGTAGGTCCCGTCGAGTACGGCCGTGAGGCCATCGGTGAGAACCAGTTGCCCGCGGGCGCCCAGATTCGTTCGCATGCCGTCGGGATACACCGCCACCGTGTCCGCGAGCACGATGCGGTCGACGAGTTCCGGATGTCGTGCGGCCACCCGTTGGGCGACCAACCCGCCGATCGAAACGCCCACCAGTGATACGGGGCCTTGGTCCAGTGAGGCCAGCGCTTCCGCCAGGTGATCACCAAGGTCGGCGATGCTGTAGCCCGCTGGTGCCGGTGCGGCGCCGCCGTGCCCGGGCAGGTTGTAGGCCATGAGGCGCCGTCCGGGTAGATCCAGAAAGTCCCAGTACCGGGTGTCGGCACCGAGCGGATGGAGCAGCACCACCGGGTGCCCGGAACCCCGGGTGGTGAAGTCAATTGCCGGGAGTGAGGCGACCATGGCGAGACCTACTCGCCGATCGCTTTGTTGACCCGCGGCATAACCTCCGTCGCCATGAGTTCCATGGACGTTCGTGCCAGGCGCTCATCGACCCAGTCGAGCCCGGCGTACACCAGCTCGCCGAATGCTCCGACTTCATCCCGGAAACTAAGGATCTGCTCTGCGACATGGTCGGGATCGCCGGCAAGGACGAGGCGGTCCATGACGTAATCGAGGGTGATGTCCGAATCCGGCTGATCCCTGTGCGTCTTGAACAGTTCGAGTCGGCCGATCTTCCGCATCTTCTTCAGCATCTGCGAGTAGTAGTAGCGGTAGGGGCTGTCGTCGTCGTAGAGGCCGTACTTCTGAGCCACCTTGTTGTCCTCGGCTACGAAGACGGTGCGGGCCACGCGCCAGTCCGACACCAGCGGGATCTCACCGACCGACTCCTTGCCTTCCTGGTAGTTGGGCCAGTGGGTGGCGACCCACTGAGGGAGCAGGAAGTTTGCCGACAGCGGGTGGAAGTCCTTCTGCCCCATCCCGACAACCCCCTTGGAGAACGGGGCTACGACCGTTCCGACGATCTCGGGCCGCGGCTGTTGGAGCGTCTTGGGCAGGATCCCAACGGACAGGTCGTAGTCGAGGGTCTTCGCACTTGAGATCTTGAAGCGGTTGCCCGGTAGGTCGATGTCGTACGGCGGATCCAGCTCCCACAGCTTGAGGATCACCTCGATCGCCTCGAGGAACAACTCATTGCGCCGCTCGAAGTCGACGCCGAGTACCTCTGCATCGGAGGGCAGCGCACCGGGGGAGATGCCGAGGATGAAACGACCACCGCTGAGGTGGTCGAACATGGCGGAGTTCGCCGCTACGAGGACCGGGTGCTGGTGCGAGAGGTTGGTCGTCCCGGTGGCTAGGCGGATCTGCTCCGTGTCCGGGATGAGGGTTGACAGGAACACCAGGCTGTTGGTGATGTTCTCGTGCCGGTCTGAGATGTGTTCGCCGATGAACGCGTCGTGGAAGCCGAGTTGATCGGCGAGGATCACTGCCTCGCGATCCTCGCGCAGGGTGTCCTGCCACGACCTGGTGAGGGGGTGCAGTGGCATCGCGAAGTACCCAAGACGCATGACGGCTCCATTCCGGGGTCGAGCACATTTCACGGATTGCCCCAATTGTGAGGGGCTCCCGCCCTTTAGGCACTGCCGCTGCCCGTGAATCTTCCCGCGGGGACTAACGGAATACGTCAATAGCCTCCCTTCGGACTGCCGCGCGGTGCCACGCCACGGCGGGGCCCGCATCCCTACGCTGCCCGCCATGGGTACGCCGACCACGACCGCCGCCGCCGAGACCTTCGACCCGGAGGCGTTCCGGCACGTCATCGGTCACCTCACCAGCGGGGTCAGTGTGATCACGACCATCCACGAGGGAACCCGCTACGGCATGACGGCGAGCTCGGTCACATCTCTCTCGATGGACCCACCGATGATGCTCATCTGCGTGAACAAGTCCGTCCCCACGTCAGCGGCGATCAGTGCGGCGAAGGTGTTCTCCGTGAACGTCCTCAGCAATCGCAGCGAGGATCTGGCCCGTCAGTTCGCAGCACCGAGTGTGGACAAGTTCCACGGCGTCGAGCTCCGAGACGGCGTGACCGGCGTACCGCTCCTCGAGGCCGCTCTTGCGCGCATCGAGTGCCACGTGGTGGAGGAAGTCGCGGGAGGCACGCACGCGATCTTCCTAGGTCGCGTGGCCGATGCGTCAGCTTCGGCGGTGGGCGAGCCCCTCGCGTACTTCCGCGGCGCATTCGGCCGGTTCGAATTCGCATCCTTCGACGAGGTGTACCTGCGCGCCCGCCAGTTGGTGCTTGATAGGCAGTACGCCGCCGACTCGGTCCTTGACCCGATCGTCCTGGCCGAGGACCTTGAAGCATCCGAGGACGCGATCTTCTATGCGCTGACCCGGCTGAGCGCTGACGGCCTTATCCGGCGCGATCCCGAACGTGGCTACGTGATCGTGCCCTTCGATCTCCGGATGTGCTCCGAGGTCTTCGACGCGCGCTGTGCGGTTGAACTAGGGGCGATAGATCTTGCGGCCCAGGACCTTGATCCGGATCGCGTCACGGGCCTTCGGAGCCTGGTCGCGGAGATGCAGGGATGCCTGAGTGACGACCTCTTCACGGACTTTGAGCGGTATCTCGATGCGAACTACCGCTTGCACCTTGGAATCGTTGCACTATCCAGCAATGCCGCGCTCACCAGCTTCTTCAAAGCGTTGAGTGTCAAGACCATCATGGCGCGCAGTTTCGGCTCGACGAAGCAGACATCGCAGGAGTTCATCGACGTGCAAAGCGAGATCGTGGAGGGCCTTGCGGCAAGTGACTTCGAGAAGGCCCGACAGGCGACCCGGCGATACACGATGATGGCCAAGCGGCGCGCGGAGGAGATCGTCCGCGAACAGGGAGGAGCGCTGTGAGATGGACGTGAATGCCAAGCGGCGATTCAGTCGTAGCGGCCTCGAGGTCACCGAGATCTCGTTCGGAGCCGCGCCACTGGGCAACAGGTTCGCACCGATGCCCGAGGCCGTCGCGCAGGACCTGCTGAGGGGAGCCTGGGACGCGGGCGTTCGGTATTTCGACACGGCCCCGAGTTACGGCAACGGCCTGAGCGAGCACCGGGTTGGGCACTTCCTGTCGACGCAGGATCGCGCTTCAGTGGTCATCTCCACGAAGGTGGGCCGCACCCTGTTCCCAGCCTCGCGAGGCAGCTTTGATGCGGGCCCGTGGATCGATGCCGCCCCCTTCCGTCCGGAATACGACTACACCTACGACGGAACGATGCGCCAATTGCACGACAGCCTCCAGCGCATGCTCACTGACCGCGTGGACATCCTGTACCTCCACGACTGCGACCCGTTCATTCTCGGCGCCGACTACGAGCAGCACATGGCCACCGCCTTGAAGGGTGCGATTCCCGCGATGATCTCCCTGCGCGAGCAGGGTGTTGTCAGTGCGGTAGGCGCGGGCCTCAATGCCACGGTGGCACTCGAGCGCGTGGTGGCCGAGACCGATCTGGACTGCCTCCTGGTCGCGGGTCGCTATTCGCTCCTTGACCATGCGGAGGCTCGGACCTTCATGGAGGCGTGCACCTCGAGGGGGATCACCGTCGTTGCAGCAGGCATCTTCAACACGGGTGTCCTTGCGGCCGAAGGCGGGCGATTCAACTACGGACCACCACCCGCCGCGATCGTCGAACGGGTCGACCGGCTTCGTCGGCACTGCGCCGACTTCGGAGTCACCTTGGCCGCAGCTGCGATCCAGTTCGCCGGGGCTCATCCGGCGGTGGCGAGCGTGTGCCTCGGTGCTAGCTCTGTCACCCAACAAGACTCCAACAGTGCGTGCGTGAGCGAGCCGATCCCGGTCGAGTTCTGGGCCGCTCTCCGCTCGGACGGACTGGTCGAGGACTGGGCTCCGACTCCGGCGTAGCTTCGCGAGGTGCGCAGGCCGCCCCGCGGGTACTGTCAGGCCCATGGCCGTCGCACGGGCAACCGGGACCCGCTCCGCGTCCGGGCCTGCCAGCTCGCCGCTGCGCGTTGTCACCGCGAATGTCAACGGCATACGTGCGGCTGCTCGTCGTGGCGGCCTCGAGTGGCTCGCTGCACGTGACGCCGACATCGTCTGCCTCCAGGAGGTGCGGGCGACGCACGCTCAAGTGCACGAAGTCCTCGCAGACAGCCCGCTGCACGGACTGCATGTGGCGCACAGCGCGAGCTCGGCACTTGGTCGCAATGGCGTTGCTGTGCTCACGCGAACCCCGCCCACGGCTATTCGTGAAGGCGTGGGTCCCGAGGAGTTCGCCGCAGCCGGGCGCTGGATCGAAGTCGACCTCGACCACGGGTGGGGTCCGATCACGGTCGTGTCGGCGTACGTCCACACGGGCGAGGCGGATACCCCGAAGCAGCAGGAGAAGTACCGGTTCCTCGACGCCATGGACGCCCGACTGCGCAGTCTCCGCGCGCGCGCGTCCCGCCGCAAAGGGCACGTCATAGTCACCGGCGATTTCAATGTGGCGCACGCCGAAGTGGACATCAAGAACTGGCGTGCCAACCGCGAGAGCGCCGGGTTCCTCCCCGATGAGCGCGCCTACCTCGATCGGTGGTTCGGTCCGGCCGGGTCTGGCAGCGGCCCGTGGGCGGATCTCGGTCGCAGGCTCGGGGGTCCTGGCCCCGGACCCTACACGTGGTGGTCGTGGCGCGGTCGCGGGTTCGACACCGACGGAGGCTGGCGCATCGACTACGTCATCGCTACGGCAGCACTGGCCGATCGCGCCACGAGCGCGGTGGTCGGTAAGGCCCCGACATACGCGGAGCGGTGGAGCGATCACGCGCCGCTCGTCGTGACGTTCGCCTAGCCGAACGCCGTATTCTGGGACGCCATGGACACCGCGATCGATGTTGCCGTCGTGCTGCTGTTCGTCCTGCTCGGCGGCTTCTTCGCGGCCGCGGAGATCGCACTGGTCTCCCTCCGTCAGAGCCAGATCGAGCGGCTTGCCCACGCGGGTCGTCGGGGGCGCCGACTGGCCGTGCTCGCGGCTGATCCGAACCGCTTCCTCGCCGCGGTCCAAGTCGGCGTCACGCTCGCGGGCTTCATCTCCGCCGGCTTCGGGGCGTCGCGCATCGCACCGGCGATAGAGCCGTGGTTCACCAGCCTCGGATGGGGACAGGGGCTGTCCGCGACGGTCGCGTTCATCCTCGTAACAGTGGTGATTGCATTCGTGTCGCTGGTCCTCGGTGAACTTGTCCCGAAGCGGTTGGCCCTGCAGAGCGCTGAGCGAGTAGCCCTGCTGCTCGCGCCTCCGGTTGATCTCCTAGCCCGCGCCTTCCGGCCGTTCATCTGGCTGCTGTCGATATCGACCAATGCCATCGTCCGACTTCTAGGTGGCGACCCGGGGGCCGCCAAGGAGCAGATCACGGGTGCGGAGTTGCGCGACATGGTCGCCGCACATGCCGAGTTGTCGGACGAGGAACGCGCTTTGATCGATGATGTCTTCGACGCTGGCGATCGGGAGTTGCGCGAGGTGATGGTCCCGCGCACCGAGGTCGACTTCCTCGATGCGGCGACCCCGCTCCGCGAGGCGATCCCGGTGGCGGCAGCCGCTCCCCATTCCCGCTACCCCGTGATCCGCGACTCGAGTGATGACGTCATCGGCTTCGTACACATCCGCGACCTGCTCGACCCTTCCCTTGCGAGCACCGGGCTGCGCGTCGGTGATCTCGTGCGAGAGGTCGCCCGGTTCCCCGGAACCAAGGCGGTCATCCCGGCGCTCACCGAGATGCGTCGTCGCCGTCACCACCTCGCGATCGTGATCGACGAGTACGGGGGGACAGCGGGGATCGTCACCATGGAGGATCTCGTCGAGGAACTCGTCGGCGACATCCAGGACGAGTACGACGTCAGCGCGGCACCACGGGTGACGCCCGACACGGGTCCGGTCGAGGTCGACGGCCTGCTCAACCTCGAGGACTTCGCGGATGAGACCGGCATCGAGCTTCCGGAGGGGCCGTACGAGACCGTGGCCGGCTTCATGGTCTCGCGCCTCGGCCGACTCCCCGAGGTAGACGCGGTCGTGGCGGTCGATGGCGCGCTCCTCCGCGTCGCCGCGGTCGACGGACTCCGCCTCGCGCGGGTCGAGGTGACGCGACCGGTCGAACCGGCTCCCGCGGACGGCGATGAGCGGTCGGAGCCCGCCCCGCTGTCAGAATGATCCCCGTGTCCTCTCGCCCGCGCGTCCTCTCAGGGATCCAGCCGACCGCCGACTCGTTCCAGATCGGCAACTATCTGGGCGCGCTCCGGCACTGGGTGGCGCTGCAAGAGACGCATGAAGCCTTCTACTGCGTCGTGGATCTGCACGCGATAACAGTCGAGCAGGATCCCGCGCTCCTCCGGCGACGGACCCTGCTGTCGTTTGCGCAACTGCTGGCCTGCGGCCTCGACTCCACCCGCTCGACCGTCTTCGTGCAGAGTCACGTGCCCGAGCACGCACAACTGGCGTGGGTCCTCCAGTGCCTCACTGGAATGGGCGAAGCGGGCCGGATGACGCAGTTCAAGGACAAGTCCACCAAGGAGGGTGCCGATCGCGCCACGGTGGGACTTTTCACCTACCCCATCCTTCAGGCGGCCGACATCCTGCTCTACCAGGCGAACGGCGTGCCCGTCGGCGAGGACCAGCGCCAGCACCTCGAACTCACCCGCGACCTGGCCGGTCGATTCAACGCCCGCTACGGCCCGACATTCGTCGTACCGGAGCCCTTCATCGTCAAGGACACGGCCAAGATCCTCGACCTGGCGGACCCCGCGGCCAAGATGAGCAAGTCCTCACCCAACGGTTGCGTCTTCCTGCTTGACGAGCCCACCATCACCGTGAAGAAGATCCGGTCGGCGGTTACCGACAGCGGCCGCGACGTGGTCTTCGATCCGGTGCACAAGCCGGGGGTCTCCAACCTGCTCTCGATGATCGCCGCCCTCACCGACCAGGACGTCGCCGCCGTGGCTGAGGGCTTCGCCGGGCGGGGGTACGGCGATCTCAAGGCGGCGGCTGCCGCCGCGGTTGTGGAGTTCGTCGAGCCCTTCCGGGCCAGGGTCCGCGACCTCATGGGGGACCCGGCGGAGTTGCAGCGCGCCCTGGGCTCCGGCGCCGAACGTGCCCGTGCGGTGGCCGGCGGCACCCTGGCGGCCGTCTACGACCGCATCGGATTCGTCCCAGCCGTGTGATGCACCTCCCAGGCGGGGAGGGTGCAGGCGATGGGGCCAGCCTCTACGATCGCAGGGCGGCCAGGTCCGGGGATCATGACCCGGGTACGGGCCCACGACGGCGGGTCCACATCGGGTGGCCACAGGCGTTCTTGGAGGGTTAGTGAGCAGCGGTCTGTTGTCCCCGACTCCGGCGGCGAGCAAGGTCCCCGGGCACCGGGTCGCCATCGTTGCCAAGTCCCTGCGCCTGGACAAGTGGTGGATCCAGCCGGCCATCACCGCCGCGGTGCTGATCGCGTTCGTGGCCTACTCCACCTGGAGGGCTTTCGAGAATGCGTACTACTACAGCGCACCGCTGATCTCGCCCTTCTACGCCCCCTGCCTGGCAACCTCCTGCCCCGAGGGAGCGCAGTTCTTCTGGACGCCGTTCGGATCGTGGTACCCGCTCTCGCCGGCTCTGCTGATCCTGATCGTCCCCCTCGGGTTCCGCCTCACGTGTTACTACTACCGCAAGGCGTACTACCGCTCGTTCTGGCAGTCGCCGCCGGCCTGTGCCGTGGGCGAGCCCCACAAGAAGTACACGGGTGAGACCCGCTTCCCACTGATCCTGCAGAACAGCCACCGCTACTTCTTCTACGTCGGCCTCATCCTGAACGTGATCCTCACGTACGACGCAGTCATCGCGTTCCGCAATGAGCAGTACCAATGGGGTCACGTCAGCATCGGCACGCTCGTACTCGTGGCCAACGCCACCATGCTGTGGCTCTACTCGCTGTCGTGCCACTCGTGCCGGCATGCGTTCGGCGGTCGGCTCAAGAATTTCAGCAAGCATCCAGTGCGCTATCGCATGTGGACGGCGATCTCGCGCCTGAACGGATCCCACGCGAAGTTCGCCTGGGTGTCCCTGATCGTCGTGGCACTGACCGACCTGTACGTCCGCCAGGTGGCCTCGGGTGCCATCCCCAACCTCTACCTCTTCTAGCCGCGAAGGACACTGACATGTCGGAGATCTCTCGACTCTCGTGCGATGTGGTCGTGATCGGCGCCGGCGGCGCCGGCTTGCGTGCTGCCATCTCGTCTCGCGAAAAGGGCAAGACCACGATCGTGCTCAGCAAGTCGCTTTTCGGCAAGGCCCACACGGTCATGGCCGAGGGTGGTATCGCGGCGTCGATGGGCAACGTCAACTCGAACGACAACTGGCAGGTGCACTTCGGCGACACCATGCGCGGCGGAAAGTTCCTGAACAACTACCGCATGGCTGAGCTGCATGCCAAGGAGGCGCCGGATCGAGTCTGGGAACTCGAGTCCTGGGGTGCGCTGTTCGATCGGACTAAGGACGGCCGCATCAGCCAGCGCAACTTCGGTGGTCACGAGTACCCCCGGCTAGCGCACGTCGGCGATCGCACGGGCCTCGAGATG
>JBILVH010000171.1:0-4461 GCA_044370555.1 Candidatus Nanopelagicales bacterium | reverse complement strand
GCGCGGGAAGGCGTACGTCAACGAGGTGTCCGGCCACCGTCCCCCGGGCACAGCCGCCGTCTGCCATACCCCGTCGGCGAACTGCCAGGCCCAGGTCGGCTGGGCGGTCACCCGCACCCTGTGACCCGCGACATCGAGTACGCGCGACCGCCAACTGCGGGGCTGGCCACTCCACAGCACCACGGGCACGCCGACCAGGGCCCGACGTGGCTGCGCCCCCGGCCGCAGCGGCGGGACCGATGCGCGCACTACCTCAGTGATGCGCCGCTCGACGTCGTCGGGCGTGCTCGGGCCTCCCGGACCCACGCAGCCCGCACCCACCACCCGCCACGGCCCGCCGTTCACCGAGACGAAGAAGCGGTACCACCCCTCGTCCGGCCGGCACATCCGCGCCTGGCCGCGGCAGGCCGTCGCGGTGGTCACCCGGCAGAGGAAGTCTGCGCGCCAGGCGCAGCCCGGACAGTCGGCCGCGGTACGCCGCTCAGCGAGCGGCACGCTAACGGGCAGGAGCAGGCTGCCGGAGGCGATGTACGAGTCGGTGCTGTCGTCACCGCCCACGTCGACAGCGACGGCCGGCTGCACCCCGGTCGCACCGTGCAGAGCACCGGTGAGCATGAGTGCCGCCCCGAGCACCGCCAAGATTCGGACCCCCATGCGCGCAGGCTAGGCAGCGCGGGTGCGGGATAGCCACCCGAGCGCGGGGGCTGTGGATGCCTCAGATGATCCCGAGGCGGCTCAACCCGTCACGGAGGGAGGCGGTGACGGTCTCGACGACCTTGACCCGCGCGTACTTCTTGTCCTCGGCTTCGACGATCGTCCACGGGGCGAAGGATGTGTCGGTGTGGTCGAGCATGTCCTCGACTGCCGCGACGTAGGCGGGGCGCTTCTCACGGTTGCGCCAGTCCTCGTCGGTGAGCTTCCAGGACTTGAGCGGGTCCTTGGCGCGGGCTTCGAAGCGTCGCTCCTGCTCATCCTCGGAGATATGGAGCCAGAACTTCACCAGCAGCATGCCCTCGTCGGCGAGGCTGCGCTCGAAGCCGCGGATCTCGTCGTAGGCACGACGCCACTGCTCCTCGGTGGCGAAGCCCTCGACGCGTTCGACGAGGATCCGCCCGTACCAACTGCGGTCCAGCACGGCCATACCGCCCCAGCCGGGCAACTGCGGCCAGAACCGAGAGAGAAAGTGGTGACGCTTCTCGTCGGGGGTCGGTGCGGCAAAACTGCGCACCCGCACATGGCGCGGGTCGAGGGGCTCCACGAGTCGCTTGATCGCACCGCCCTTACCCGAGGCGTCCCAGCCCTCGAACACAACGCACAGTGGTGGTCCGAGGCGGCCGGTGTCACCGATCAACCCACCGGCGATCAGGCGCAGCCGGAGCAACTCCTCCTGTGCAGCCACCAGACGTGCAGTCGCCTCGGAGCCGGACAGGCGCAGGGACAGGTCGACGCGGTCGAGTGCGCTCACGGGCTTGAGCGTACGCCCCCAGATCAGCGCGCGGTCGAAGATGCGAGAGCGAGTGCGTGCCGGACGAAGGCGCCTACCTGCTCGGTCTCGACCAGGAAGCCGTCGTGGCCGAATGGCGAACGCAGGACGTGCAGTTCTGCCGCTCCCGGGGTGAGTTCCACCAACTGTTGCTGCAGCCGGATCGGGAAGAGCCGGTCGGAGTCGATGCCGACGACCACGAGCGGGGCGGAAATGGACCCGAGCGCCGCTGCAACACCGCCGCGGCCGCGGCCGAGGTCGAACAGCGTCATCGCGTCGGTGAGCAGGATGTAGGTGTTCGCGTCGTAGCGACGGTTCAACTTGTCGCCGTGGTGCTCGAGGTACGACTCCACCGCGAACCGCCCATCGGCGTAGGGATCCTCCCCGTCCTGTGGGCTGCGGCCGAACCGCAGGTCGAGTTCGGTCTCACAGCGATAGGTCAGGTGCGCGATGCGGCGCGCGAGGTCCATGCCAGCGTGCGGGCCGTCACCCGGTGCCGCGTCGTAGAAGTCTCCGCCGCGGAAGCGGAGGTCGGCCTTGATCGCTGCCAGTTGGACATTGTGCGTGCCGATCTGGTCGGCCGTCACCGCCGCCGTGGTGCCGAGCACCAGACCGGCGCGTACGCGCGTCGGGTGCGCGACCATCCACTCCAGCACGCGCATGCCGCCCAGGGAGGGCCCGAGCATGAGGGCCCACGAGTCGATGCCGAGGTGGTCTGTGAGTCGGCGCTCGACCTCCACCATGTCCGCGATCGTCACCCGCGGGAAGCGGCTCCCCCACGGCTTGCCGTCCGGGGCGAGGGACGCCGGACCGGTCGTGCCCTGGCAGCCACCTAGCACGTTCGCGCAGACGACGAACCAGGTATCGGTGTCGATCGGTGCACCGGGACCGATCAGGCCCTCCCACCAGCCGCCCGTGATGTGGCCCGGGCCCGCCGAACCGACCACGTGACTGTCGCCGGTCAGCGCGTGGCACACGTACACGGCGTTCGCGCCGTCCGGCGCAAGAGTGCCCCAGGTTTCGTACGCAACCCGGACATCGGGCAGCACGCCACCGAGTTCGGTGGTCAACGGACCGACATCGACGAAGAGTCGATCGCCGACGGGATCCCCCTCGCGCCAGGCACCGCTGGCAGGAGGGGGACCGTCGTATGACAGCGGCCCGTAGGTGCGGGACAAGGTCAGCCCTTCGACGCCCGGAAGCCGGCGTCGAGATCGGCGAGGATGTCGTCGAGCCCCTCGAGACCGACCGCGAGGCGGATCAGGCCGGGCGTCACACCCGCGGTCACCTGCTCCTCCGGGGTCAGCTGCGAATGGGTCGTGCTCGCCGGGTGGATCACGAGGCTGCGCACGTCGCCGATGTTCGCGACGTGGCTGTGGAGCTCGAGCGCCTCCACGAATCGCTGGCCGGCCTCGAGGCCACCGCGGATCTCGAACGACAGCACCGCACCCGAGCCCTTCGGTGCGTACTTCTGCTGCAGCGCGTGCCACGGCGAGCCGGGAAGCGTGGAGTAGTTCACGCTGAGGACCTCGTCACGCCCCTCCAGGAACTTCGCGACTGCCTTCGCGTTCTCCACATGCCGCTCCATGCGCAGCGACAGGGTCTCGAGGCCCTGGGCCAGGAGCCATGCGTTGAACGGAGCGATCGCCGCACCGATGTCGCGCAGCAACTGCACGCGCGCCTTGAGGATGAACGACAGGTTGGCGCCGAAGGCAGAGCCGACGCCGAGGTCACGCGCGTAGACCAGACCGTGGTAGCTCGGGTCCGGGGTGTTGTAGTTGGGGAACCGGTCGGGGTACTGCGCGTAGTCGAAGGTGCCGCCGTCGACAATCACACCCGCGACTGCAGTGCCGTGCCCGCCGATGTACTTCGTGGCTGAGTGCACCACGACATCCGCACCCCACTCGATCGGACGGATGAGGTAGGGCGTGGCCACGGTGTTGTCGACGATGAGCGGAACGCCGACCTCGTGCGCGACACGAGCGACGCCCTCGATGTCGAGCAGGTCGTTGCGCGGGTTGGCGATCGTCTCGCCGTAGAAGGCCTTGGTGTTCGGCCGCACGGCGGCACGCCAGGACTCGAGGTCATCGGGGTTCTCGACGAAGGAGACCTGGATGCCCATCTTCGGCAACGTGTAGTGGAGAAGATTGTAAGTGCCGCCGTACAGGGACGGGCTCGACACGATGTGGTCGCCCGCCTCGGCGACGTTCAGGATCGCCAGGGTCTCGGCGGCCTGACCGCTGGACACCAGGAGCGCCCCAACGCCACCCTCAAGGGCTGCGATGCGGTCCTCCACGACGGCCTGCGTCGGGTTCATGATGCGGGTGTAGATGTTGCCGAGCTCCTTGAGGGCGAACAGGTTCGCCGCATGGGCCGTGTCGTTGAACGTGTACGACGTGGTCTGGTAGATCGGTAGGGCCCGCGCGTTCGTGACCCCGTCGGGAGTCTGGCCGGCGTGGATCTGCTTGGTCTCGAACGACCATCCTGTGCTCATCGTGCATCCCTTTCATACGTCGCCGGCGCCGCCGGTGGGCCAGGGGTCTTGCCGGGTGCAAGTCCTGCGCTTGCCTGCATTGCAGGCCTGGTCCTCACCCGGGGCACCCCACCGCGGTCGGAGGGTTGCCGGCCAGCGAGCCGGGGCTTGACGCTGGCGCTCTTGACCGGGGCACAAACTACCACGGCTGGCGTCGTCGGCCACCCCTGGATCCGTGCCGCACCACCCGGCGCGGCAGGCTCCGCATGCATTCGACCCACTCCCGCGGCGGGATCCCGCCATCGACCCCCGCGCGGATCATCTGGGCGAGCACGTAGCCCTCGTCATCGGCCAGCGCGGCCTCGACAGCGACGCTCGCCCGGGCACCGTCACCGCTCGCCCACCGCAGCCCGGCGAGCACGGTCGCAGCCGGTGCGATGCACCCTCGCGGCAACGCGCGCACCAGGACGGCTAGTCGATCAGCATGCGCTCGCCACGAGCCCGC
>JBILVH010000170.1:0-4462 GCA_044370555.1 Candidatus Nanopelagicales bacterium | reverse complement strand
GCCAGTCACGACCTGAAGTTCTTCACGCGGATCCTCGAGGATCTGTCCGCAACGCCCGACATCGAGGTCCGGGTCGACGTCTGGGCGTCCCTGTCCGGACACGATGAGTCGGTCAGTCGTGACCTGCTGACCTGGGCCGACGTGATCATCTGCGAGTGGGCCGGTCCGAATGCGGTGTGGTACTCGCGCAACAAGCGACCCGGCCAGCGCCTCGTCATCCGCCTCCATCGCTTCGAGTTGGACGGTGGTTGGCTGTCCGACATCGACATCTCAGCGGTCGATCAGGTCGTGTGCGTATCGCCGTTCTACGCTCGCCGCACCGTCGAGCGCACCGGTTGGCCGGCCGACAAGGTCGTCGTGATCCCCAACTGGGTCGACACCGACATGTTCGAGCGGCCGAAACTGCCGGGTGCCGAGTTCACGCTGGGAATGATCGGAATCGCCCCCTGGCGCAAGCGGCCGGACCTCGGACTCGACGTCCTCGACATCCTCGTCCGCCGCGACAGCCGCTTCCGGCTCGCCATCAAGAGCAAACAGCCATGGGACTACTGGTGGATCTGGCGGCGGCCGGAGGAACAGACCGCGTACGCCGCCTGGTACGAACGCCTGCGATCGCGCCCCGCGCTGGCAAACGCGGTCAACTTCGACGGCTTCGGCCCCGACGTTCCCGTCTGGCTCCGGAGGGTCGGGTGGGTCCTGTCTACCTCCGACGACGAGTCGTTCCACCTCGCCCCCGCGGAGGGCATGGCCTCCGGTGCGGTGCCGGCCCTGCTCCCTTGGCCGGGCGCCGACACCATCTATGACCCGGCGTGGATCCACGACTCACCGGAGGCCATGGCGGAGGTCATCGCGGGTGCGGTGGCCTCCGGCGAGTGGGCTGACCTACGTCGCGCCGCCCGCGACCAGGTGATCGCGTCATTCCCACTCGACGCGGTGTGCGGTGCGTGGCGCGAAATCTGCCTGCGGGACCGCGCACCCGACGCTGACCGGGCAACCCTCGTCGGCTGGGCGCGCGACTCCGCGGAGCAGGCCAGCCGGGGGCCGCTCAGGTGAAGACCACCCCGTAGCGCCACAGCCCACCTGAGCCACGGGACGCCACGGCGAGCAGGGCTCCGGTGCCGTCGACCAGTGCCGTCGGTACCTCGTTAGCCGCATCGTTCGCCGCATGGCTCGCTGCATCGCCCGCTGCATCGCCCGGTGCCGGGATGCGCAGACCGGAGCGCACACGTGGCACGTCGGCCGCCTCGACCACGACCACCGGCAGGAACCGTCGGGCCACCGCACCGAGTTCCTGGACCGCGGCGGCGGCAGCGGTGGCCGTTGCCCCTGAGGCATCCAGGGCCTCGGACGCCGCGAACGGCCCCAGGGCGGTGCGCCGCAACTCGACCACGTGCCCACCCAGTCCGAGCCGCGCACCGAGGTCCCGTGCGAGGGCACGCACATAAGTCCCGGACGAACACCCGACCAGCACGTCCAGGTCGACCCAACCATCCCCCGGCCGCGGCTCACCCAGAAGATCGAATCGATGCACGGTGACCCTCCGCGCAGCCAGGACCACTTCATCCCCCGCGCGGACGCGGTCGTAGGCGCGCTGTCCATCGACCTTGATCGCGCTCACTGAACTCGGTCGTTGCTCGATGGGTCCCAGGAACGATCGCATCGACTCGGCCAGTCCGCCTAGGTCCGCGACGGTGACCGGGGTGAGCGGCCCGACCCGCTCACCTTCGGCGTCATCGGTCACCGTGGCCCACCCGAGACGGATTGTGGCGGTGTACTCCTTATCGGCACCCACCAGGTAGGTCAGCAACCGCGTACCCCGCCCGAGCCCGAGCACGAGAACCCCGGTTGCAGCCGGGTCAAGCGTCCCGGCATGACCGATCTTGCGGGAGTCGAGCAACCTCCGAAACTGCTGCACGACCCCGTGCGAGGTGACCCCCGTCGGCTTGTCCACGACCAGTAGGCCGTCGGAGTGGGTCACTGGTCGTCGTCGCCCCCGTCACGCGCAGGGCGCGGCCGGTACGGATCGGGATCGCCGGCGTATGTCGCACCGGATGCGCGCCTGTGCAGTTGCTCATCGGCATCGTGGACCTGCCGAAAGAGCTCCTCGAGGTGTGCGGCATGCTCGATCGAACCGTCTGGTACGAATGCCAAAGTCGGGGTGAACTTGACCCCGGTGAGCCGACCAACCTCGGTCCGCAGGACTCCAGTTGCCGACGCCAGGGCCGCGGCTGATTCCTCCCGATCCCTCTGCTCGCCCAGAACCGTGTAGAAGACCGTCGCCTCGCGGAGGTCCGGCGTCACCCGGGCGTCCGTCACCGTCACGAAACCGAGCCGGGGATCCTTCACCCGGGTCTCCAGGGCTTCGGCGACGATCACCTTGATGCGGTCAGCCAACCGTCGTGCGCGTTCCGTCGAGGTCATCACCCGTCTCCTTCGTTACGGTCCTTACCCGCAGGTGGCATCCGAGTGGCACGACACCCGTTCAGCCGGTCAGCTGCGCGGCTTCTCCCTCATTTCAAAGGTCTCGATCACGTCGTCCACCTTGAGATCCTGGTATGCCCCGAGATTGATGCCGCACTCGAAACCCTCGCGCACTTCGGTGACGTCGTCCTTGAAGCGACGCAACCCGGCGATTGTGAGGTTCTCCGCCACGACCACGCCGTCGCGCACCAGACGCGCCTTGGCGTTGCGCTTGATCTCGCCGTCTTGTACCAGGCAGCCCGCGATCGTCCCGAACTTCGACGAACGGAAGACCTCCCGGACTTCGGCACGGCCAAGACCAACCTCCTCGAACTCCGGCTTGAGCATGCCCTTCAGGGCAGCCTCTACCTCGTCGATCGCCTGGTAGATCACCGAGTAGTACCGCACCTCGACGCCCTCATTGGCGGCGAGTTCGGCCACCTTGCCTTCGGGCCGCACGTTGAAGCCGATGATGATCGCCTTGGATGCACTAGCGAGCGTCACATCATTCTTCGTGATCGCCCCGACACCCCGGTGGATGACGCGAAGGCCCACGTCGTCACCGACGTCGATCTTGGTCAGCGCATCCTCGAGGGCCTCGACCGACCCGGACACGTCACCCTTCAAAATGAGGTTGAGGTCCTGGACCTCGCCCTTCTCCAGGGACTGGAGGAAGTCCTCCAGGGTGCGGCGACCACGCGACTTGGCGAGCGCCGCATTGCGCTCACGCGCCTGCCGGGTCTGAGCGATCTGCCGCGCGACGCGGTCCTCGGCGACGACGAGGAAGGTGTCACCGGCGGAAGGCACCGACGTGAGACCGAGGACCTGCACCGGACGCGAAGGACCTGCGTGATCGACCGACTTGCCATCTTCGTCTAGTAGAGCGCGGACACGGCCGAAGGCGTCGCCGGCGACGATCGAGTCACCCGGACGGAGCGTGCCGCGTTGGACCAGAACAGTCGCCACGGGGCCACGCCCGCGGTCGAGGTGCGCCTCAATGGCCACGCCTTGCGCATCCTGGACGGGGTTCGCCCGCAGATCCAGGGCCGCATCAGCCGTGAGCAGGACGGCCTCCAGCAGGCTGTCGAGCCCGAGCCGCTGCGCGGCCGAGACGTCCACGAACATCGTGTCGCCACCGAACTCCTCGGCGACGAGGCCGTACTCGGTGAGTTGGGCCCGCACCCTCGTCGGATCCGCACCCTCCTTGTCGATCTTGTTGACGGCCACGACGATCGGCACCTCCGCGGCCTGAGCGTGGTTCAGCGCCTCGATCGTCTGCGGCTTGACACCGTCATCGGCGGCCACGACGAGCACCGCGATATCAGTGACCTGCGCACCGCGGGCGCGCATCGCAGTGAAGGCCTCGTGACCAGGAGTGTCGATGAAGGTGATGGCTCGTTCACCACCCTCGAAGTCGGCGATGACCTGGTAGGCACCGATGTGCTGGGTGATCCCGCCGGCCTCCTTCGCGACGACGTTCGTCATGCGAAGCGCGTCGAGCAGCCGCGTCTTGCCGTGGTCGACGTGACCCATCACCGTCACAACCGGTGGGCGAGGCGCGAGATCCGCGTCACCTTCGATGTCGCCGAACTCGAGGTCGAAGGACTCGAGGAGTTCGCGATCCTCGTCCTCCGGCGACACGATCTGCACGTCGTACTTCAGCTCGTCGCCGAGCAACTTCAATGTGTCGTCGTCGATGCTTTGCGTCGCAGTGACCATCTCACCGAGCTTGATCAGCGCACTCACGAGGTCAGCTGGACTCGCGTCGATCTTCTCCGCGAAGTCCGTCAGCGATGCACCCCGCGGCAGGCGAACCGCCTCGCCGCGGCCCTGCGGGATCCGGCCACCACCGATGGTCGGCGCCTGCATGTTGTCGAACTCCTGCCGCTTGGCCCGCTTGGACTTGCGCCCCTTCGACGGTTTGCCACCGGGCCGACCGAAGGCACCCGGAGCTCCCCCGCGGGCGCCGGGTCGACCGCCGCCGGGTCCACCGGGGCCACCT
>JBILVH010000169.1:0-4466 GCA_044370555.1 Candidatus Nanopelagicales bacterium | reverse complement strand
CAGCCAGGCCTTGTAGATGGGTGGAAGGTCTCTGCTCAACGCACCTCGAAGGGCGCGCACAAGGTCGTCTACACACTCACCGGGTCGCGACCGACCTTCAGCACTCCGACCTTCTTCCCCCTCACGATCGGCTGGCCGAAGAAGCCCGGCGTGTATGGCGTTCCGGTGAAGCAGAAGTGCAAGGGTGCAGTGAACGTCTGGGATGTCCCCGATGGACCGGCAACAGCGAACCAGCCGTCGCCACCGCTCTACCCGCTACCCCAGATCCAGGTGCTCAAGCCGCGCTAGCTCTCGCGTGCCGGTGTCACGGGTGTGCTGGGCTCAGCGGGATCTCGCGATGACCGCCTCGATGAGGTCGGCGACTCCCTCGGCCGCGTTCGAGGCGATGAGGTGTTGAGCGCGGGCCCGCACCATGGCATGTGCATTGGCCACGGCGTACGACGTACCCGCCCACGCCAGCATCGGCAGGTCGTTGACGGCGTCGCCGACTGCCACCACCTCGGCGGCCTGGTGACCGCGGTCGGCCGCCACCATCGCGAGCGTCGTCGCCTTGCTCACTCCCGCCGCGCTCATCTCGAGCAGCACATCGCGCGGGTCGACCCCGTGCGGTGCCGAATGCGTGACTTCGAGCAGCCCGTCGAGTGCGGTCTCGACCACTGCGTGCAGGGAGTCGACGCCAGCGTCGTAGTCATCCCGCGGCCGCATGACGAGCTTGACCACGCCGCCGAGTGCGATGAGTTCCTCGATCGGCGCCTGTCGTGGCGCTTCGGCCGGGAGCCAGCGCGGGGAGTAGCCGATCCCGATGCCGAACTCCGTCACGTCCGCGCCGTCGGGATCGTGCCGACGCACCGCTCGTTCGAGTGCGAAGGTCGCGCCGGGTGAGACGTCGCGGATCCGGGCCACCGCTTCGATCCCCGCCTCGGCGTCGATGGGTCGCAGCCCCGTGATGCTCCCGTCGGCGAGGTCGAGGACGAGGGCGCCGTTCGCGGCGATCGCGGTGCCGCGGTGACCGGTCAGGTCGACGATCTCGTCGAGCCACCGGGGTGGCCGGCCGGTGACGATCACGAGTTCGACATCGGTGGCGCGCAGGTCGTCGAGGGCACGCCGCGTGCGCGGCCCGACGCCGCCGCCGGGCAGCAGGAGGGTGCCATCAAGGTCGGTGGCCACGAGGCGCACGCCATCCGGGACCGGCACGGGCCGCCAGCCGTCGCGGGTCGCGTCGCCCGGCCCCCCGGCGATTTCCGTAGACACGCTTGCCATGCTCCCAGTAGAGGGTTAGCGTCCCCGAACCGGCTCATGCGGTGTCCGGCCCTACCGAGGCGCCTTGCGCGTCCAGACCCGAAAGGCAGACCAGTGGACGATTCGGTCCGTCAGCACAAGTACGTCCTGTCCGAGGACCAGATGCCCACGACCTGGTACAACCTCATGGCCGATCTGCCGGCGCCTCCCCCGCCGCCGCTGCACCCGGGCCGCCTTGATCCGGTCGGTCCCGACGACCTCGCACCGCTGTTCCCGATGGACCTGATCCTGCAGGAGGTGTCGCAGGAGCGGTACATCGACATTCCCGGCGGCGTGCTCGATGTCTACCGCCAGTGGCGGCCGAGTCCGCTCTTCCGCGCGCATCGGCTCGAGCAGTTGCTCGGCACCCCCGCGCGCATCTACTACAAGTACGAGGGTGTCTCGCCCGCGGGCTCGCACAAGCCGAACACCTCGGTGCCGCAGGCGTACTACAACAAGAAGGAAGGCACCAAGAAGCTCACGACCGAGACGGGTGCCGGGCAGTGGGGTACGGCTCTCGCGTTCGCCTGCTCGCTCTACGACCTCGAGTGCGAGGTGTGGCAGGTCGGTGCGTCATACGACGCCAAGCCGTACCGCCGATTGATGATCGAGACCTTCGGCGGCAAGGTGCACCGCAGCCCGTCGGACGTCACAGCGATCGGGCGTGAGCTGGCGAAGGACCCGGGCAATTGGTCCGGCTCGCTCGGCATCGCTATCTCGGAGGCCGTCGAGGTCGCTGCCCAGGACCCGAACACGCGCTACGCGCTCGGGTCGGTCCTCAACCACGTGCTGCTGCACCAGACGGTCATCGGCGAGGAGGCGCTGCTGCAGTTGCAGATGGCGGGAGACACCCCGACGCTCATCGTGGGTTGCACCGGTGGCGGATCGAACTTCGCGGGCCTGTCGTTCCCGTTCCTGCGGGAGAAGCTGGCCGGTCGGATCAATCCGCGCATCCTGGCCGTGGAGCCGGCGTCGTGCCCGTCGCTGACCAAGGGCGTCTATGCCTACGACTTCGGCGATACCGCGGGCATGACGCCCCTCATGAAGATGCACACCCTGGGGCACAACTTCGTGCCCGATCCGATCCACGCGGGCGGGTTGCGCTACCACGGGATGGCGCCGCTGATCTCGCACATCTACGAGCTCGGGCTGCTCGATGCGGTCGCGGTGCCGCAGACCGAGTGCTTCAGCGCTGCGCTCAAGTTCGCGCGGACCGAGGGCATCGTGCCGGCTCCGGAGCCCACGCACGCGATCGCGATCGCGATCCGCGAAGCGCTCAAGGCGAAGGAGACCGGTGAGGAGACCGTCATCCTCACCGCGCTCTGCGGTCACGGGCACTTCGACCTCGCGGCCTACGCTGACTTCCTCGGCGGCACGATGGTCGACGAGGACGTCACCGATGAGCGCTTCGCCGCCGCGATGCAGAGCATCCCGAGCCTGCCGGTGTAGGTCTGATGCGATGACCTGAAACATCGGGTGCCGCGTGGAGCACGCGGCACCCGATGTTGCTGTCGGGAGGCCGGTCGTACGTCCGGGTGTCGGGCCGGCCTGGTGGGGGTGAGGGGGCCAGTGCGGCCGGTGGCCGCTCAGCGGTGGATACGGTCCGAGTTCTGTATACAGATCCGGAATTTTGGTGGCGTTCTGATATTCGCGAGGTACAGTGTCCGGTCTGACTGTCGTATGTCGGACAGTCACCTCGGACGCCATCCGCCTGCCCAGCCCCCCCGGGCGGGCGGATGGCCCGCGGGGCGCCGGTCGCCGCGCTGCCACCGCTTCGGGATCGTTGCCGTGGGGCCGTCAGGGTGCGGGGCGCGGGCGGAGCAGGTCGCGGCCCCCGAGGAACGGCCGGAGCCCCTCGGGCACCCGCACCGATCCATCGGGCTGCTGGTGGTTCTCGAGAAGTGCCACGATGACCCGCGGGATGGCCACCAGCGTCCCGTTGAGGGTGGCGAGTGGTCTGGTCCCCTCACTGTCACGCATCCGGATGCCGAGGCGGCGCGCCTGGAACTGCGTCGTGTTCGACGTCGAGGTGACCTCGCGGTAGCGGCCCTGCGTCGGGATCCATGCCTCGATGTCGAACTTGCGCGCCGCACTGCTGCCGAGGTCGCCGGTGGCGACATCGATAACCCGGTAGGGAATTTCGAGGGCGTCGAGGAAGTCCCGCTCCCATTGAAGTAGCCGCTGGTGTTCGGCCGCAGCGTCCTCGGGTGCGGTGTATACAAACATCTCCACCTTGTCGAACTGGTGCACACGGATGATGCCGCGGGTGTCGCGGCCGTGCGACCCGGCCTCGCGGCGGAAGCAGGACGACCACCCGGCGTACCTGCGCGGCAGGGTGGCGGCGTCGAGGATCTCGTCCGAGTGGTAGGCCGCCAGCGGCACCTCGGAGGTGCCGACGAGATACATGTCGTCCTGCTCGAGGTGGTAGACGTTCTCGGCTGCCTGGCCGAGGAATCCGGTGCCCTCCATTGCCGCGGGTGCGACCAGCACCGGAGGGATCATCGGGGTGAAGCCGTTGCCCACGGCCTGCTGCATCGCGAGGTTGAGCAGCGCGAACTCCAGCAGCGCGCCGTCACCGGTGAGGAAGAAGAAGCGCGACCCCGACACCTTCGCGCCGCGCTCGGTGTCGATCGCGCCGAGGAGTTCGCCGAGCTCGAGGTGGTCGCGCGGTGCGAACCCCTCGGCCGCGAAGTCGCGCGGAGTGCCCGCGTGGGCGAGAACGACGAAGTCGTCCTCGCCGCCGACGGGTGCGTCGAGGTCGACGAGGTTGTCGACGAGCAGTGACGCGGCCTGCAGCGCGGTCGTCGTCTCGTCGGCCGTTGCTTCCAGGCTCTTCACCCGCTCAGAGAGATCCGCAGCCTGCACCATCAGGGCGTCGAGCTCGGCGGCGACCGCCGTGTCACTGGGATCCTTCTTCACCCGCCCCTGCAATGGACCAATCTGCTTGCCGAGTGCCTTCTGCGCGGCGCGGGCCTCGTCGTAGGCGGACTGCTGCTCACGCCGCAGCCGATCCAGGTCGACGAGGCGGTCGACGTTCGCCACGGCGGCCCCCCGCCGACGCTGCGACTCGCGCAATGCGTCGGGGTCCTCGCGCAGGATCCGTGGATCGATCACGCGCGCCAGAGTAGGGCAGGGGGCGCCCCGCGCGCGGAGCCGGGGACGGGCCCCGCCCCCCGCCCCACTACCTC
>JBILVH010000168.1:0-4468 GCA_044370555.1 Candidatus Nanopelagicales bacterium | reverse complement strand
CGGCCATCGCGCGCGTGGATCCACCCCCGGAGGTTGATGCCGCCGCAAACATCGGCGACGGAGACCTCGGCCGCTGCCTCGCGCGATGGGCGGCCCTCGGCGGTGGCACACGTCCGCAGCAGCCGGTGCTGCTCGCCCCCGGCACCGCGGCACCGGGGGTGCACCACGACCTCCGCACCATGCACCTGCCCACGGGCAGCGACGAGGGCTACGTCGACGCAACACTCGCCGCAGTCAACCGCGCGGTCGACGGAGGTGCCGATGCGTTCGTCCTGTGCGATCCGACCGAGCCGACCACCGCAACCCGTGCCGCGGCTGGGCTGCTCACGAACGCCGATGCCGCGGCCGTCACCGGACTCGATGCCGACGATGACTCCTGGATGGCGTGCGCGGGTGCTATTCGCGACCAGATGCGACGCGCCCGCCCGCTGCGCGGCACACCGCTGGAGATGCTCGCCGTGCTCCATGCCGACGACGTCGGCCCGCTGGCGGTAGCCCTTGTGGGCGCGGCGGCCCGCCGCGTGCCGGTGCTCCTCGACGGTACGACCTCGCTGACCGCGGCACTCGTCGCGATGCGCCTCGCCCACCGCGGACGCGGCTGGTGGTTCGCGTCGCACCGCCCCGAGGATCCGGCCGCGGGGATGGCGCTCGGCCGCCTCGACCTCGAGCCTCTGGTCGACCTGGGCTTGCGCCGCGGGGGTGTCGGGTCGCTGCTCGTCCTACGACTCCTCGTCCCCTAGTCGGCGCCCGCGGCCCCCGCGGACCGGCAGTACAGTGCGGGGCCATGAGCCCGACGATCGCAGCCACCTCCGCCGCCCCGACCACTTTGTCCCTCGACGCACTCGTCATCGCGGTGGCGCCCGCTGGCGGCCGACGCAAGGGCGTGCGACTCGCACCCGGCGTCACCGGCTTCACCCCTGCCATCGTGCGCAGACTCGAAGCCGCACTCGATGCGGTCGGTGCCGCCGGGTCGGCGGGTGAGGTCACGAAGATCCCCGGAGCCGGTCTGACGCGCTGCCCCCTCATCGTGGCCGCCGGACTCGGCGACCGCCCCGACACCGAGTCCGTGCGCCGCTCCGCGGGTGCGGCCGCGCGGGCACTCGCGGGGGTGCGCCGTGCGGGCTTCGCCTTCGGCTCCTGCGATGTCGAGGCGGTGGCCCTCGGGGCCGGTCTCGGTGCCTACGCATTCAGTGACTTCAAGGGGACCGGAACACCCAAGCCATCGGTCGCCCTGCGCTCAATCAGCGTCGTGGTCCCCGACGCGAAGTCGGCCGATGTGAAAGCCGCGCTCGCGCGCGCCGCGATCGTCGTCGACGAGGTGCACCGCGCCCGCGACTGGATCAATACCCCGCCGTCCGCACTGCCGCCCGAGACGCTTGCCGAGGCGGCCCTGCTCGCGGTCGATGGACTGCCCATCACGACCGAGGTGTGGGACGAGCAGGCGCTCAGCGACGGGGGATACGGCGGCATCCTCGCCGTTGGTCAAGGCTCGGTGAATCCACCTCGGATGGTCCGGCTGACGTACGCGCCGAAGCAGCCGGTCGCTCACCTGGCATTCGTCGGCAAAGGCATCACATTCGACACCGGCGGGATCTCCCTCAAGCCGCCGCAGGCGATGGAGACCATGAAGTGCGACATGAGCGGTGCGGCGGCGGTGATCGCGGCCACCGCGGCGATCGCACGGCTTGGTCTCCCGGTCGCCATCACCACGTGGGCCCCGATGGCCGAGAACATGCCCAGTGGGACCGCCCAGCGCCCGAGCGATGTCATCACGATGTACGGCGGCCGGACCGTCGAGGTGCTCAACACCGACGCGGAAGGGCGGCTCATCCTCGGTGACGCACTCGCACGTGCCGCCGAAGACCGCCCCGACCTCATCGTCGACGTCGCCACGTTGACCGGTGCGCAGACCATCGCGCTCGGCAACCGCACCGCAGGTGTGATGGGCAACAACGACGGTGCCCGCGACGAGGTCGTCGCTGCCGCCGCAGCGGCCGGTGAACTGATGTGGCCGATGCCACTGCCCGACGAACTCCGCCCGTCGATCGACTCCCCCGTCGCCGACCTCGCCAACATTGGCGAGCGCAACGGGGGCATGATGACCGGCGCGGTGTTCCTCCGCGAGTTCGTACCCGCCGAGATCCCGTGGGTGCACATCGACATCGCCGGTCCGGCGTTCAACACCGCCGGACCCTACGGCTACCTCGGCAAGGGGGGCACCGGATTCGCCGTCCGGACCCTCACTCAACTGGCTCTCGCACGCGCCACAGGCCGCTAGACCTGAGCGTCACCCCGCGAGGGGGCGGTGAGAGTATTGAGCCACACGCGCCCACAACGAGGAGACCCACGTGCCGGAGATCGCTGACGTCGTCATCCTGGGGGGAGGCAGCGGCGGGTACGCCTGTGCACTGCGCGCCTCCCAACTCGGACTGTCCGTCGTCCTGATCGAGAAGGGCAAGCTAGGCGGCACCTGCCTCCACCGCGGCTGCATCCCGACCAAGGCCCTGCTGCACGCTGCCGAGATCGCCGACTCCGCGCGCGACAGCGAGCACTTCGGTGTGCGGGCGACTCTCGACGGCATCGACATGGACAAGGTCAACGCCTACCGCGACGGCGTGGTGGGCCGCCTATACAAGGGCCTGCAGGGGCTGGTGAAGAGCCGCGACGTCACGTACGTCGAGGGGGTCGGACGACTGGTCTCGGCAGACACGGTCGAGGTCGACGGCACGCGTTATCAGGGCCGCAACGTCGTCCTCGCGACCGGCTCCTACGCGCGCTCACTCCCCGGTCTCGAGATCGCCGGACGCATCATGACGTCAGACCAGGCGCTCGGACTCGACTTCGTGCCGCAGCGCGTGCTCGTGCTCGGCGGAGGCGTGATCGGCGTGGAGTTCGCGAGCGTGTGGCGCTCGTTCGGATCCGAGGTGACGATCATCGAGGCCCTGCCCCGGCTCGTTCCGGCGGAGGACGAAGCCGTGTCCAAGGCGTTCGAGCGCGCCTACCGCAAGCGCGGCATCGATATGCGCACGGGAGTTCGCTTCGCGGGGGCGACCCAGGACGCCAACGGCGTCACCGTCACCCTCGAGGACGGCACCACCCTGACCGGTGACCTGCTACTGGTCGCCGTCGGTCGCGGGCCGGCGACCGACGGCACCGGCTTCGCCGAGGCCGGTGTCGCGATGGACCGCGGCTGGGTGCTGGTGGACGACAACCTCCGCACCAACCTGCCCGGCGTGTACGCCGTCGGCGATATCACCCCCGGCCTGCAACTCGCACACCGCGGATTCGCACACGGCATCTTCGTCGCCGAGCACATCGCGGGCCTATCCCCCGCACCGATCCGCGACTCCGACGTCCCTCGCGTGACCTACTCCGAGCCCGAGGTTGCCTCCGTCGGTCTCACCGAGGCGCAGGCGCGCGCGTCGTATGGCGATCACGCGGTGCGCACCTACGAGTACAACCTCGGTGGCAACGGCAAGAGCCAGATCCTCGCCACGACCGGCTTCATCAAGCTCGTGCAGGTTGCGGACGGCCCGGTCGTCGGCATCCACATGGTGGGCAGCCGTATGGGCGAGCAGATCGGCGAGGCGCAACTCATCGTCAACTGGGAGGCGTACCCCGACGACGTGGCGCGCCTACTCCACGCGCACCCGACCCAGAATGAGGCGATGGGCGAGGCTCACCTCGCGCTCGCTGGCAAGCCCCTGCATGCTCATGCCTGACACCCGCAACGGGACGAACCGAAGGAGCACGTGATGGCGGTATCGGTGACCATGCCCGCCCTGGGCGAGAGCGTGACCGAGGGCACGGTGACCCGGTGGCTCAAGCAGGTCGGCGACACCGTCGCACTCGACGAGCCACTGCTCGAGGTCTCCACCGACAAGGTCGACACCGAGATCCCCGCACCCGCCGCCGGCGTCCTGATCGCCATCAGCGCCGGTGAGGACGCCGTCGTCGCGGTGGGTGCCGAACTCGGTGTCATCGGATCACGCGATGACGCACCCGTCGCCGCACCGGCACCCGCTGCCACACCGGCACCCGTTCCCACGCCGGCACCCGTTCCCACGCCGGCACCCGTTCCCACGCCGGCACCCGCGGCACCGGCAGCCGCACCTGTCGCCGCACCGGCACCCGCTGCCAGCACCGCGAGCACCGGCAGCGGCGAGGGTGTGTCGGTCGTACTCCCCGCGCTCGGCGAGAGCGTGACCGAGGGCACGGTCACGCGCTGGCTGAAGCAGGTCGGCGACACCGTCGCACTCGACGAGCCACTGCTCGAGGTCTCCACCGACAAGGTCGACACGGAGATCCCCGCACCCGCCGCCGGTGTGCTCACCGAGATCCGCGCGCAGGCCGACAGCACCGTCCCCGTCGGCGCGGTCCTCGGGGTCATCTCAGGTTCCGCAGCGCGCACAGCACCGGCACCGGCAGCCGCTCCCACGCCGGCCCCTGCTCCCACGCCGGCCCCTGC
>JBILVH010000167.1:0-4490 GCA_044370555.1 Candidatus Nanopelagicales bacterium | reverse complement strand
CCCTTCAGGAAGTGACCGAAGAACTTCTTCTGCAACGCGACACCGTAGTCGGTGTAGAAGTGGGTCCAGTGCTCGATGCCGTGCATCTCCAGCCACTTCTGCGACGATGCCGAGCGCACGTAGCCCTCGACGTTGCCACGGAGGTGCAGGCCCTGCCCTCCCCAGTTACCGGCGCTGAAGAGCGGGACGACGATCTTGTCCCAGGCTCCCGAGCGCTCGCGGTGATACGCGTCATCAAGCGGGTGGGCAAGAATGTCGTTGCCGAAGTCGGACCGGTTGGACAGCAGCTCCTCGTCGCTCAACGTCACATCGCCGCAGACATTGTCACCGGTGTTCGGATTCTTGGGGCCGTTGTCGCCGACGCCGTATTGAACGGTCTTGACCTGCATGTCGTACCAATTGGCCCAGAACGTAGAGACCATGCCACCGTGGTGCGTCGCGTCGCGATACCAGTCGGATGCGCCCTCCCAGATGCACATGGCCGTCAGGTGCGGCGGTTGCAGCGAGGCCACCTGCCACTGGTTCATTCCGTAGTAGGAGATCCCGTTCAAGCCGACCTTGCCATTACTCCAGGACTGCACCCCCGCCCATTCAATGCAGTCGTAGAAATCCTCCGTCTCGAAGCGCGAGAAATGGTCGATGACCCCGGGGGAACGACCCGCGCCGCGCGAGTCGACACGCACGCACACATAGCCGTCCGGTACCCATTTCTCGGGATCCACCACTTCCCAGTTCTGGTACTTGTTGGTCGAACCGGCAGCGACGTCGGGATGCTGTTCGACCATGCGATTCCATGCCGACGGGTAGCCCTGCTGGAAGGGCAGACCCTTTGCATACGGTCCGTAGGTGAGGATGACGGGGTACTGACCTTCCTCGATGGGACGATAGACATCGGCCATGAGCACGAGGCCGTCACGAGCGGTGATGGGCACATCCCAATCAACCTTCATGCCGTCCCTGATCTCGGTCTTCATTGTTGCTTCCTGTTCTGTGAAGGGGTGGATCCGGTGGGGCGCCCCTGCAGCCAGAGGCGCCCCACCGGACTACGGCACGTACGAGATGGCGTCGCCCACGATGTGGCAGCCGCGGGAGATCATCGGCGTGCCATTGACCCGATGCAGGCTCACGGCCGGCGGGTCCACGGGGAATGCATCGGCCAACTCCTGGATGCCCGGCGCCATGGCCGACCAGTCGTCCATGAACACCTTCAGTCGGCAGAGGTTCGCGAGGGTGGTACCCGCCTCCTCCGAGATGATCGAGATCCGGCGGAGGATCTCGCGCATCTGGGCGGCCGGCTGGTCGACGTAGCGCTCGAAGCCGGCTGGGGTGCGGGTGCTGAGGACCCCGTTGGCGTCCGCTGCCCGAAGGGTGCTGAAGAACAGCAGATTGCCCACCTTGACCGCGTGCGGCTCATGCCCGAACTGCGCCGGCAGTTTGCTCGAGTTGATCTGCTGCGGCTCCAACTTGGAGTCGTTCGTGAGCAGGTCCATGGTCACCTCGAAGCGCCAGCCCTTGCCGCCGAGGCCTGAGTACGGCACGACTGTGCGGGCTGGGGGGTTCTTCGGGAACCACTTCTTCCAGACCTTGTCCATGGACGAGAAGTCAGCCGGATGTCCGATGTAGACGGTGGCATTGACGCACCGCTCGATGGACGATCCAGCAGCCTCGGCGATGCGCGCCTGCTTCTCGATCGTCAGGTCCACCTGGGCGGCCATTTCATCGCCGTACCAGAGGTACTCGTTGAAGCGGGTCTTCGGATCCGTGCCGCGCGGCGTCCCCATGTGCCGCTCGCTCATCCAGTCGCCCATCCAGTCGGTCGGCACCTCACCGGCCAGCGAAACCCAGTCGCCGAACCGGATCGCGGGGGCGTATCCGGCCAGGGGGGATGCCACGCCGCCGGGAACCTCGAACCGCTGCTTGACGACGCCCGGCGAGCCGATGAGGTCCACCTGGAGGTCGATGCCCGGTATCGGGAGGTCCGTGACACCGAAGCCGACCGACGGCGGGCGCGCTTCGTCGATGTACTCGTTGCGCGTCTCGAGGTAAGGCGAAATGGAGATGCCCTTAGCCCACGTATCCCGGGTGGTATCGAAGTCCTCCTGGGTCGGGTGCGGGGCGCGGAAGAACTGCTCGATCCTGATGGGATCAGTGCGCAGGTCGCCGCCGGCTGCCTTGAAGATCCGGGCCAGCCGCTGGAGGGTGGCGTGGGACTGGGTGCGCAGACGATCGTTGTCGTACGCATCCGGTCGGTGGAGAGCGTCGGGATCCGTGTAACCGACGGAATCCACCGGCGACTGGAAGTCGGTGGCCATCGTCCCCGAACAGAAGAGCCATCCTGCTGCGAGGATGCCTGGGCTGGCGAAGCGCGGGGCGAACCCGGGCTCCACAAGATCCGGGCCCGTGATGGCCTTACGGCCGGGGCTCGGCTGATTCTTATCTGTCATCTGCAACTCCTCGCGTTGTCATTGATTCCGATCAGATCCCGGCCCCGTACAGGCCGAAGTCGAAGGCTGGGTCACCCGGGACCCAGCTGTTCTCAAACTGCGAACGGGTACCCATCTCCTGCACGCGCGCGAAGAGGTTCCGTCCGATCTCGAGTTGCTCCGGTTCCCAACTCTCCAGGGCACCGGGAACATCGAATCCGCTCTTCACGAGGTGCTCCGCAAGGGCGAGCGAGTCACTGACCGCCTTTGCCGTCCAGGCCGCCGCATGCGGCCGAGACGCCATGGCTGCATCACCGAGCAGAACCGCGCGACCGTATGCCATGCGATCGACGATGATGTCCTGCATCACCTGGATGTACGGCTGGACTGTTTTCGTGACAACTTCAGCCGCAAGTTCCGGGAGCAACTCAACGGCGTCCAGGCGCAGCTGGTCAACGAGGTGCGGCTGGACGTCACCGGCAGGCACGGACACCTGGCAGCGACGCCCCTTGGTATCGGTGACCGTGGATTCGAACTGGGGTCCCGCGGGGACGTTGCGGTACCACACGTAGTTCACCAGGCGCTCACCTACGCTGAGTTCCCCACCGAGACCGGGGATCGGGTACAGGATGATGTGCGAATTCGTCCCCACGTAATAGGACATGGAATCCTGCAGTGCCTCAACGGTCCGATCAGTGAGTTCCGCCTCCGGGACGGTGCCACGCCAGCCGATATAGCCGGCGTATTGCGGGGCCGTCTGCGGCGACAGCTTCGCGCGACCCGTCGAGCCGATGCCGTCCGCGAACACGGCAAGATCAACCGACGTGCGCGTTCCGTCCGCGAAGTCGATCTCCGCCGCGTCCTCGGAGACGTGGACATCGACGGCGCCGGCACCTTTGTGGTACCGCTCCGCACCGAAGACGCCCAGAAGGCGCTGGTAAATGGTCGACCACGATGTGTTCCGCCACACGCGCGGCCGATTGCTCAGTACCTCACCATTGCGGCCGAAATAGCGAAGGTAATCGGTCCTCGTACTGACCTCGTCGATGTCGAAGCCTAGGGAGTCCTTGAACCAGTCGATGAGGTTCTGCTGCAGGACGATTCCGCCCCCGCGACTCTTCATCTCCGTGGCTGAGCGTTCGTAGACATCGACATCGCAGCCCGCAGCACGCAACTCGATGGCGCTGGTCAATCCACCGACGGACCCGCCAACCACCGCCACCTTCAACGGTGCTGGTTCAGTCATTCAGCACCGCCACCGCCCTCGTCGGTCCGCCGTGTGCACCCCGGAGCTTTAGCGGGAGCCCGATGAAGGTGAAGCGTTTGCCCGCAACCTGATCAAGATTGGCGAGATTCTCGTAGTGCGTGACGTTCGACCGGCGGCACATCATGTGACACGGGTATGTGCGACTGACGGGGTTATCGGGGGTCGGCGTGTCCACACCGAAGGTCTTAACCCCGTGGTCGAGGATCCACTCGCTGCCCGTGGAGCCCAAACCGGGAAACAGCGAGAGGTACTCACGCTGACCCTTGTATCGGTTCCAGGTCGCGGTGTAGAGCAGCAGAATGTCGCCGGGCTCGACGCGCAGGCCCGAGGCGCTCTCAGCGGCATCAAGGTGCTCGGCGGTGATGTCCGTCTGCGCCTCAACGTGACTCACATCCAGGCACAAGGCCGGACCGTAGAACAGATCCAGGGGCATCTGGTCGATCGTCAGCGCCGCGGGGTCAGGGTTGAGGTGCGAGAACGAATCCACGTGCGTGGGCCCGTTGTCATTGAACATGACGCCCTTGGTCTGGAAGGAGAAACCACCGTCGAATCGGAGCGCTGTCTCCTCGTGTGAGGCGTGGTCAAACAGGACCGTCTTCGAATGCCCGGGGTAGACCATCATCCCTTCGTAGATCTCCTGCGACAGGTCAACAAGGCGCACGACTTTCACCTTTCGGTTCGCAATGGGGGTCATCTAGGACGTGCAGACAGCCTTGCGGCTGGGGAACCCGGGAGGTGGGGGGGGGGGGGGGGGGCGGGCCGGGGCCCGCCCCCCCCCCCCCAAACCACACACTCCGCGG
>JBILVH010000166.1:0-4525 GCA_044370555.1 Candidatus Nanopelagicales bacterium | reverse complement strand
GTTCGGTCACCAGCACCGCGTCGGCCTCGCGGGCGAGTTCGCGGATGAGCTCCTGCGAGTGGTACGACCCGGTCTCCTCGTCGCTTGTCAGCAGCACCGCCACCCCATCGTCGGGACCGATCCCAAGCAGGCGCACTGCGGTGAGCATCTGGACGACACCCGCCTTCATGTCGAACACACCAGGCCCCCGCATGCGGTCATCGGTGACCGACCACGGCAGCCGCGCGATGGATCCGACCGGCCACACCGTGTCGAGATGTCCGAGCAGGAGCACGCGCGGGCGCGGCGCACCCCACATGAGCACCGGGCGACGGGCGACCTCACGGACTTCAGCCGCACTCCCGAGCCAGGCGCGGGCGATCTCGGCGGCCAACTCGACGCACGCGAGACACGCGACCGGGTCATCGCTGGGTGACTCGGTCTCCACCAGCGCGCGCGTTAGGTCGACCATGCGGCCGCTGAGCGCCTCGGCGTCGGCGAGGAGTCCGGAGGTCATGGGGTACATCGTCCCACGCGGAGCCGCGATCGCTGCTTTGCGTCGTCGGGAATCTGCGGCGCCGGGAGGTTGCTGCACCGACTCGTCACGTCAAGCCGTCAGCGCGGTGCGACTCCGGTGATGCGCGCGATCACGAAAGTGCGCACGGTGTCGTCGCCGTGGTCGTACGCCGTCACCTTGCCCGCGGTGACCCGGATCGGCTCGACGCTGTGTATGCGTGGTTCACCAGCCTCGTCGCTGTAGCCGATCCGGACCGCGGTGCGTGCCGCGACGGCCTCACGGAGGAGGGCGAGCACCCGCGCGCTCCCGGTGCGCGGTAGTTCCTCGGCGTCTGACCCCGCGATGGGTGCGTAAGACTCTGCCGCGGTGCGTTCGCGTGAACCGCCCCGCCCGCGGGAGTCACTCGGTCCAGCCGGCCCGCCGCCTCCGCCCGTCAGCGCGCGGATGACGACGTCAACATCCACCGCCTCTGACGTCACCCGCCGCACCCGTGGGGCTCGGCGCTGCGGTGGCCGCGCGGTGAGGACGGTGCCGTCGGGTGACTCGACGACGGGGGAGAGCCCGAGCTCGCCGAGATAGCGGGCGAGGACCTCCGGTGACGCGGTCGAGGCAAGAGCGGTGGGTCCGAGCGCGCGCAGTCCGAGTGTGCGACCCCGGCGGTCGGCGAGTGCGGCGGCGATCACCGTCGGGTCCGCAGTGTGCGCGTACGAGTGCGCGACCCCCACTCGCACGCTCGTGCGCGCGCGCCCGACGTCGGCGATCAACACCTCAAGTGCCTGCGGCAGTTTCGTCGCCGCATGTGACCGCACCAGGTCAAGTACGCCGTCGGTGTCGTACCCCGCGTCGAATGCGCGCGCGAGGCTGCGCGCACTCAGCCGAAACACCGTCGCACCGCCGGTCGACTCGATGTCGCCGAGAAGTCGCAGCGCGCGACGCGTTTGCGGTGTGAGCGGACCGGGCGCGATCGCGGTGCCGTCGGCCTGGAGGAGCACGCGGTCGACCTCGCCGGGCAGGTCCAGCGCGTCGATCGCCCCGGCCGCATCACCCGCGATGACCCTGTGCCCCGCGCTGGTCATCGCACCACCCGCGCACACGCCGAGTCGCTCCGCGTCGGCGAGCACCGAACGAATCGCCGCGGTGCGTTCCGGCCGTGCCCCGCGGGCGAACCGGAAGTCGAAGGCCGCGATCAGGTCATCGACCGCAACCGCACCCTCGCTCTCGCCGAGCACTGTCAGCACGTCGCGACGTAGACCCGCGATGCGCAGGTCGGTTGCATCGGCAGCGAGCGCGCGCGCGGGGTCGACCGCACGCGGCATGTCGAGCCACGCTGTCACGAGATCGACCCAGCGCGCGCCTCGTTCCTCCGCCAGCCACACGTCCACCTCGGCAGTCGGCAACCACGTCACACCTTCGTCATCGAGCCCGATGAGTCCGGCGGCATGCAGTACTTCTATCCACCACGCGGCTTCGACGGGCTCGCAGTTGAGCGCACGTGCGAGCGCCGCGGTGTCGCGTACACCGATGCCGCCTGACCGCAGTGCGGGGATCCCCTCGGCCACCCAATCCTCGAGCACGGCGCTCGCGGTATCGAGTGCGGCGTGCACCGCGTGCACGGGCGACGCCGTCGTCGGCGTACGTCGTAAGGCGGCCGGCGGGGTCTCAAGATCCCGCAGCAACCGACCGCCGCGCAGATGCAGTGCGACCTCGCGCGGGACCGTGACTGTGTCCGTTCCGGTGGCGACGAGCAGGTCGCGCGCGAGCAGCCACTCGAGCGGTGTGCGCGCCGACTCGATCGACACCGGTCGTCCGGCATCGGGCATGCGCCCGACGGGCGGGCCCCAGACGAGCCGGTCGAGTGCAGCGCGCGCATCATCCGGTGCATCCGCAAGGACGGCGTCAAGCCGGGCCGGATCGCTGACGTATGCACGCACGAGCGGGCGGGTCGCGGCGAAGGGCTGTGCGAGTCCGCACGGTGCGGGGCCGAACGTCTCACGCACGGTTCGAACCAGGTGCCACGCGCTCGGGTCCCCCCACACCAGGCCGAGGTGCCAGCAGTGCCGGAGCCGTGCGCGCAGAGCGTCCGTGCGATCACCCGGCTCGTGCGCTCCCGCCCCCTCGGCGGCTCTACCGAGTGCCGCGAGCACCTCCTCGTGCGGGGTTGGGTCGGGTAGTGCCGCGCACACCTCGAGGATCTGCAGCGTGAGTCGGTCGCACCGGTCAAGTGCCCGGTGCACGGAGGGGGCACTCGTCACCCGCACGGCCAGGGCCCCGAGAGACGCGGGTACCGGAGTGAGGAGGTCGGGGCGGTTGGTGAGCAGCACCCGAAGATCCGCCGGCGAACGCCGGCGCAGGTCCTCGGCGAGGGTACGCGGGGCGGTGCTCATCCGACTGACGTTACCGGCGACGTCCGCGCGGGCATGCGTTAGCCTTCCCCCTGGTGCATTGAGAGAGGTGAGTGACGTGCCAACCGGCAAAGTCAAGTGGTACGACGACGACAAGGGCTTCGGCTTCCTTGCCACAGATGATGGCGAGGACGTCTTCGTGCATGCCTCCACGCTGCCCGCGGGGGTTCCGTCGCTCAAGCCGGGCACCCGCGTGGAGTTCGGCGTCGTCGATGGCCGCCGCGGCAAGCAGGCACTCTCCGTGGTGATCCTCGAGGCCCCGCCCTCCATCGCCAAGGGGATGCGTAAGCCCGCGGAGGACATGGCTGTGATGGTCGAAGACCTGATCAAGTTGCTCGACGGTATGTCGAACGATCTGCGTCGCGGCCGCTACCCGGCGGATGCCAAGGCCAACAAGACCGCCGCCGTGCTGCGCGCGGTGGCCGACAACTTCGAGGTCTGAAACCCGTGCCCACCGTCGTACTCGATGCCGCCTGCGCTGACGCGGTCGACCTTGCGCGTGCCGCAGCGGAGGAGGATGCACCGGCAGGTGCAGTGGGTGACTACGTCGAGGCGGTCGCCGACGGCGAGCGTGTCGTCACCCACTACTTCGTCTGCCTGGATCCGGCGTACGTCGGGTGGCGGTGGGCCGTCACCGTGGCGCGCGCATCGCGCGCGAAGGTCGTGACGGTCGACGAAGTCCAACTCGTCGCCGGGCCTGACAGTGTCGTCGCACCGACATGGGTTTCGTGGATCGACCGCGTGCAGCCGGGCGACCTTGGAGCCGGCGATCTACTCCCGCACCGCGCGGTCGACCCGCTGCTCGTGCCCGGCTACACCGGTGCGGCCGACGCCGACGCATTGAGCGACGAACTCGCGCCTCCGCAGTGGGAGGTTGGCCTCGGGCGCGCACGCGTGTTGTCGGTGGAGGGCCGCGATGACGCGACCGACCGATGGGTGCACGGCAGTTTCGGTGCCGACTCCGCTCTGGCCGCCGCGGCGCCGGGGCAGTGCGCGACGTGCGGCTACCTCATCACGATCGGCGGCCCGCTCGGTCAGGCGTTCGGCATCTGCGCGCACCGGCTGTCGCCTGCTGACGGCCACGTCGTACCCCTCGACTTCGGCTGCGGTGCGCACTCCGAGGCGACCGCTGTGCCCGAGCCCGAGCCGGTGGCGGGGGAGTCACTGCTCGAGATCGTCGATCTGTCGACGTACGAGCCGCCGGTCGCGGAGCCGGAAGAACGTGATGCCGATCAGGCCGATACCGACACCGCAGCCACAGACGGCGATGCTGACACCGCGGTGGCCGAGCAGCAGGAGCACGACGCCGACCACGAGGAACCCGATGGTGCCGAGGGCCATGGCGGCGACCCCGTTCTCGCGTGAGGGGCGCAGCGGCTGCGCAGGCACGTCCATGGGAGCACGGTAGTCGCATGGATGGGCGCACCCGAAGGCTTGTCACACTCGCCGTGCTCGGCATCCTCGTGGCAGTCGTGATCGTCGCGGCGCTGGTGACCTGAGTCGCTGGACAGTCCGGTGCCCGACGGCTGCGCCTCGACTCCGCAGGATGCCGCGCACTGAACTCACTTCCACCACGACAGGTCGCCCGCGCACCGTCAGGTGTGCGTGCGAGTCCAGCCCATCACCC
>JBILVH010000015.1:0-15616 GCA_044370555.1 Candidatus Nanopelagicales bacterium | reverse complement strand
GAGCCTGAGAACGGATTGTTGCCCGGTCGGGGGCCGGCGGTGCGCCCACCCGCGGTACCGAACGGGTTGTTCCCCGGGCGCGGCCCGCCCGGACGTGGGGCGGTTCCCGGCGTGGGGCCCGGTGTGGCAGCGGGTGTGGCACCCGACGCGGCGGGCGCACTAGGTGCCGCAGGTGCCGCAGCTGCCGCAGGTGCCGCGGGCGCCTCGACGGGGGCTACTGCCGCGGGGGCCTCGCCGACGGGCGGGACCGTCGTCTCGGGAGCCGCAGCCGCCGGGGGGACGGTCGCGGTCTCGACGACCGCGGGGCCATCCGCCGGGGCCGCAGCCTTCGCAGCCTTTGCCGACGGTTTGCGAGTGGTGGCCTTCGGCTCGGCGGGCGGCATAGCCTCGCGCAACCGGCGCGCGACCGGCGGTTCGATGGTGGACGACGCTGACGTCACGAACTCGCCCAAGTCCTTCAACTTCGCGAGGACGTCCTTGCTCGGAACCCCGAGCTCTTTTGCTAGGTCATAGACCCGGACCTTCGACACAGTTCTCCTGTCTGGCGGCCCGGGCGCAACCGGGCCTAGTGAATGGCTAACACGCTCATGGCTTCGAGGTGCTCATCGGTCGCTCATGCCGTCTGTCTCCTGAACCTGTGGGCGGGCAGGTCACTCTAGGCCTTCGAGGGCCGCCATCTCCAGCGGCCCTTCCGCGCGCAGTGCCCTCGGCAGCAGCCTCGTACGCACGGCCTTGCTGACGCACTCACCACCCCTGTGCAGGTACGCCCCGCGACCTGGCAGCCTGTGCCTCTCATCCACCACGACCGCACCATCCGATGCGATCACGCGGATCAACTCCGCCTTGCTCGCCCGACGTCTGCATGCCACACACGTGCGTACCGGGCCGCGCAAGCATACCCCGCCCATCAGGTCGCCCACGGCGCTCAGCCCTGCGCGTCAGAACGGATATCGATCCGCCAACCGGTTAGCCGTGCGGCTAACCTAGCGTTCTGCCCCTCGCGTCCGATCGCCAGGGACAGTTGGTAGTCGGGGACCACCACCCTTGCGGCGCGTGCCACCGGGTCGACGATGGTCACTCCGCTGACCCGCGCCGGCGACAGTGCGTGTGCGATCAACTCAGCGGGGTCCTCACTCCAGTCGACGATGTCGATCTTCTCGCCATCGGTCCGCTCGCCATTCAGCTCCGACATGACCTGGCGCACCCGTTGGCCTAGCGGCCCGATGCATGCACCCTTGGGGTTGACACCCTCGACTGTCGAACGCACGGCGATCTTCGTGCGGTGGCCCGCTTCACGGGCGATCGCACAGATCTCCACGGTCCCGTCGGCGACCTCGGGCACCTCGAGGGTGAACAGACCGCGCACGAGGCTCGGATGCGACCGGGACAAGGTGACCTGCGGTCCCTTGAGCCCGCGACGGACCGCGACCACGACACACTTGAGTCGGGTGCCGTGCGCGTAGGTCTCCCCCGGCACTTGCTCGGCCGGCGGCAGGATCCCCTCGACCTTGCCTAGGAGCACGTGGACCATCCGCGGGTCACGGCCTTGTTGCACGACGCCGCTGACGATGTCGCCCTCGCGGGCTGAGAAGTCGCCGAACACCGCCTCGTCGTCCACTTCGCGCAACCGAGTGAGGAGCACCTGCCGGGCGGTGGCGGCGGCAATGCGCCCGAACCCGCTCGGAGTGTCGTCGAACTCCGGACCTAGCCCGTCCGGCGCCTCCTCGCGGGCCCAGACAGTCACGTGCCCGGTCCTTCGATCGACCTCGACCCGCGCAACCGCGTGCGCCCCCTCGCCCCGCGAATACGCACTCAGCAGGGCCTCTTCGATCGTCGAGATGACGACGTCCCAGGACAATTCCTTGTCGCGGACCACACCCGCGAGAGCTGCGACGTCGATGTCCATGACCCGCTCAGCTCTCTGGTCCGCGCGTGAACTCGACTTCGACGTTCGCGTGGTCGACCGCTGCGTACTCGATCGTGACGACACCGGCATCGGTCCTGAGAGTGAATGATGCGTCGTCGCAGGTGTCGAGTCGGCCGAGGACTTCCCGTTCCGTCGTGCGCACCCTGACCAGGCGACCGCGCGCACGCGACCAGTGGCGCGGCAGCACCAGCGGCCGGTCCACACCCGGCGAGGTGACCTCCAGGGTGTACGGCCCATCACCGAGGACCTCTGCGCCGTCGAGTGCGGCCGACACGGCCGCACTCACCTGCGCGACCGCGTCGAGGTCCACCCCGCCGTCCTTGTCGATCACGACCCGCACGAGACGGTGCGAGCCCGCGGGACGTACCTCTATCCCCTCCAGGTCAGCGCCCGCCTGCCGGATCACAGGCCCGAGCAACCCCGAGAGCACGTCGTGTGCGGGGGGTGCGGAGCCAGGCCGGGTGGGGTTGCCCACGGGGACGTCCTCCTCGGGTATCGGACAGAGGTACTTCAGCACGGGCGGTGAGTCGGGCAGGACTTGCACTTCGAGCCTAGCGAGTCATCGTGGGATGCTGTACCGCGTGTGTCCACCCGAGCTCCCGACGCGCCGCGGCGTGCTCGTGGGGCTCGTGGCCGTGACCGCGGCGGCACTGACCGGTACCGCCTGCAGCGCCACGCCCGAGCCCGCACCATCGTCCACGTCGGTTGGACCGGCCGACCCTGACGCGAGCCTGGTCCTCGCTGCGATCGTCGCTGAACGCACGCTCATTGACGCCTACGACACCGCGATCGGCCGCGCCCCCTTGCTCGCGCCAGTCCTCACCGTGATCCGAGACGAACACGCCGCCCACGCCGCTGCGCTCCGCGGCCTGGCGCAGGTCGACGAACCGACGACCGTGCCGGCTCTCAACATCCCGGGTGCACCGGCTGGGATCCTCGCCGCGCTGCGGACGGCGGAACGTGATGCCGCCGAGAAGCGCACGACATCGTGCGCGACGGCTACGGGGTACGACTGCGCACGAACGCTCGCGCTCATCGCGGCCAGCGAGGCGGGCCACGATGCGCTGCTCTCACAGGAGTCACCGAGGTGACCCCGGGGTCCGCCCTCAGCGCGGCGATCGCCGCCGAAGACGCCGCGGTCTACGCCTACGGCGTGATCGGGCCGCACCTTGCGGAGGAGCAGCGTCCGGCGGCCCGGGCCGCCCTGGACACCCACCGGCAGCGGTCCTTCACGCTGCGGGACCGCGTCGCTGCCGCGGGCGGTCCGGCCCCCGACGCACCCATCGCGTACGACCTCCCCTACCCCGTGAATGACCCGGACTCGGCGCGTCGATTGGCCGGCCTGGTCGAGATGCGACTGGCCGCGGCCTACGCCGACCTCGCCGCGGCCATGAGTGATGCGCCGCGCACAGACGCGATCCTGGCCGCACGGGAGGCCACCGTGCGAGCGATCGGGTGGGGAGCCGCCTCGATGGCCTTCCCGGGGCTCGAGGCCTAGCCGACCGGCTCCGCAGATCAGCCAGCGCGCACGATGGCGCTGACATGACCCACGACATCCGCGAGCGCGACGTCATCGCGTTCACCCGATCGGCGGTCCTTCACTTCGGTGAGCCCCTCGGCGAGGCGCTTGCCCACGACGACGATGGTTGGCACCCCGATGAGTTCGGAGTCGGCGAACTTCACGCCGGGTGACGCCCCGCGCCTATCGTCGAGCAGCACTCGGATGCCCTCGGCATCGAGGGCCTCCGCGATGTCCTCGGCCGCGGCATACACCGCGTCGTCCTTCCCCGCCGCCACGATGTGGACGTCGGCCGGCGCCACCTGGCGCGGCCACACCAGTCCGCGTTCGTCGTGATGCTGTTCCGCGATGGCGGCGACGGCCCGCGACACCCCGATGCCGTAAGACCCCATGGTGACCGTCACGCGCTCACCGGCCTCGTTGAGCACCTTGAGGTCCAGGGCCTCGGCGTACTTGCGGCCGAGTTGGAAGATATGGCCGATCTCGATCCCGCGCGCGATCTCGACGGGTGCGGCGCAGCTCGGACAGGGATCCCCGGCGCGCACCTCTGCCACGTCGATGACGCCGTCATCCGATACATCCCTGCCGAAGACCAGGTCGTAGACGTGTGATCCGTGCACGTTGGCACCGGCGACCCAGGCGGATCCGGGGCTGACGCGGGGATCGCGTAGCAGGCGGATCCCGGTCTCGGATGCCAGGCCGAGGACCTGAGGTCCGATGTAGCCCTTCACCAGAGCCGGATACGCCGCGAAGTCGGCCTCGACGAATGGACGGACGGTAGCGGGGTGAACCATCGCCTCCAGTCGCTTGACGTCGACCTCACGGTCACCGGGGAGCGCGATGGCGAGCGGTTCGACACCATCGGGGCCCTCCAGCAGGAACAGCATCGTCTTGCACATATCCGATGCCTGCCAGGAACGGTCACTGCGCGGCAGGGCGCGCTCGGAGTGAGCCACCAGCGCGTCAATGGTCGGGCAGTCCGGAGTCGGCTCGACGTGGGCCACCGGCATGCCACTCCAGTCGAGCGCGGTGGCGGCGGTGACCTCCATCGCCTCCACATTGGCGGCGAACCCGCATTCGGCACAGCGAACGAAGGTGTCCTCACCCACCTCGGTTGGCGCGAGGAACTCCTCGCTCGCCGAGCCCCCCATCGCACCCGACGTCGCCGCGACGATGACGTAGTCGAGGCCGAGCCGGTCGAAGGTCTTGATGTAGGCAGCACGATGCGCCGCGTAGGAGCGGGCCAACCCCTCGTCGTCCAGGTCGAACGAGTAGGAGTCCTTCATCACGAACTCCCGACCGCGGAGGATCCCGGCCCGGGGACGCGCCTCATCGCGGTACTTCGTCTGAATCTGATAGAGGGAGACCGGCAGGTCGCGGTACGACGAGTACTCGCTCTTCACCAGCAGGGTGAACATCTCCTCATGGGTGGGGCCGAGCAGGTAATCCGACTCGCGGCGATCCTTCAGCCGGAACAGGGTCTGGCCGTACTCCTCCCAGCGGTGGGTCTGTTCGTACGGCTCCCGCGGCAGCAAAGCCGGGAAGTGCACCTCCTGGAATCCGGCGCTGTTCATCTCCGCCCGGATGACCTCTTCAACATTGCGGTAGGTGAGGTAACCGAGCGGCAGCCAGGTGAAGATGCCCGGGGCGACACGTCGGACGAACCCGCCCCGCACCAGGAGTCGATGGCTCGGCACTTCCGCATCAGCTGGGTCCTCGCGGAGGGTGCGCAGGAACAGCGTCGACATCCGGATCAGCATCCGGCAAGGCTAGCGGTCGACCTATTAGGACGTCGCGATGCGGAAGCCGTCGAGTGCGGCGTCGAGAGACAGGACGGTCTCCTCGGTCCGGCGGTAGGACGACTCCTCGCGCTCGGTGCGCTCGCCCGCCAGAGAGGACAAGTCGTGCAATCGGAAGGGAAAGTCCGTGTTCAGAACGGGTATCCCCTCCGCCTCGATCACCCGCATGCGTCCGGTCTCATCGGGTGCGAGGGTGAAGATCGTCAGCAGCCCGTCTCCGGACCTCGGGTCGCGGCGGGACTGCGCTGTCAACAGGTTCCCGTGTCCGTAGGCGACCCACATGTTGTTCACCTTGGCGACTGGCTGGACCACGTGCGCGTGGTGTCCGAGCACGACGTCGACGAGATCCGACCGGCCGAGCGCCTCGACGATCGCGACCTGTTCGGAGGTCGGATCGGCGATCCCCTCGACACCGTGGTGGAGACTCACCACGACGACGGCTGCACCAGCGTCTCGCGCGGCACGAGCGTCTTGGATGATCACATCCGGGTCGGCGTACTCACAGCAGTAGGGCGCGCTGTCGGGGACGGGGATTCCGTTGAATCCGTAGGTGTACGACAGGTGCGCGACGAGAACTCCGCGAACGTCGATCAGGGTCGGCGCATCCGCCTCCGCCTGGGACCGCGCACTTCCCGCATGTCGCATCCCGGCCGCGTCGAGCGCATCGAGGGTCGACTCGACTCCCGCGAATCCCTGATCGAGCGTGTGGTTCGACGCGGTGGAACAGGTATCGAAACCCGTGTCGAGGAGGCCGTCGATGATCTCCCTGGGACTCGCCGGCATATCGGGCCAGAAGGACACCGGTTGCCCCTTGGGCGCGATCGGATACTCGAGGTGACACACGGCGAGATCAGCGCTGCTGACGCGGTCCGCAATGCCCGCGAGCGACGGCGCGAAATCCCCGGGACCTTCCCCGGTGCCGGCGTCTTCAAGCGCCTGCTGCCAGAGTTCACGATGGATCAGGATGTCCCCGCTGCCTAGGATCGTGATCCGGGTGCCGAGCGGTACACCGCCCGTCGACGCTGATGTCGCCGTCGACACTGAATCCGTCACCGACCCGGCCGCGGCGCCCTCGGACGACGAGTCGGCGGCCGGCGCGGGCACCTCAGCCCGCTGACCTGCGGCCTGGTCTTCCGCAGTCGGCTCCCCGGTGGCAGCGCTCGCAGTGAGCCCGGATCCGCCGACTGGCAGCCACTGCCCACCTACGACCCCGGCCGTGAAGGCCGCTAGAAGCAGAGCCGCCACCATCAACTCCGACGACCGGGTGCGACCGGGCGCACGGTGCCGACCGCGGGACGCGGGCGATTCCAGCGGGCCGCTTGCAGTCCCGGCCGCCCCTGGCTCCGACACCATTCGTCCCCTTCGACTCGACGGCCCTCGCCGTGACCCGCACGCGATCACGCAACCCTCGGCGATCCGGAGGGCGCTCTTCGGGGGCTGCCACTAGAAGAGGACCGTCGCGAACCGGCCTACTGATCGAAATCCCACTCGCGAGTATGCGGCCCGGGCCGCGCGGTTGAAGGCATTGACGTACAGCGACACGCACGGGGAGATGTCGGCTCGCGCGATCTCGACGACTGCGCTCATACCGCGCGTACCGAGTCCCTGTCCGCGCAGCTCCGGGCTCACCCACACTCCCTGCACCTGGCACACCGACTCGGTGGCGGCGCCGACCTCCGCCTTGAACAGCACCCGACCATCCTCGATCACGGCGAAAGCTCGGCCTGCCGCGATCAATTCGGCGATGCGCGCACGATAGGCGCTACCCGCGCCGCCCGAGGTAGGTGAGACGCCGACCTCTTCGGTGAACATGGCGACGCACGCCGGCAGAAGCACGTCGAGTTCGTCCGGGCGGACCCGGCGCAACCGCGGGTCGGGCGCCACCAGCGCCGGACCGTCGATGGCGAGCAGCGGCTGGTCGGCGCGCACCTCGCGCGCCGGGCCCCAGGCGCCGCTGAGCAGATCCCAGAGCCCCATGACCTCCTCGGCGGGGCCGACCAGACTCGAACACCGACGCGGGAGTGTCGCGAGCCGCTTGGCCACCGTACGCCGGGTGGCCTCCGTGGTGGCGATCGGCACCAGGTTCGCACCGAGATAGACCGCGCTGACAAGTCCGTGGTCGGGAACCCGGATACCCCACAGTTCCCCACCCGCGCGCCAAGGATCGGTTTCCAGGCGGCCGCCGCGGATCAGCCGCGAGGCCACGAAGCAGTGGACGATCGGGTCGCGGTCGAGCAGCGCCCGGAGGGCGGGGGCGTCCGTCGAGGTGATCGGGGCAGCCGCTAGTTCACCATCCCGCACGGCGCCCGCATTGACCACACCGTCTCGCACGGCTCCATCCTGCCCGAGGCTGATCCACCCCTAGCAACGCCTCACGGTGTCAAAACGACGCACTTTCCGGGACGCTCTGACACCGTGCGGTTGGGGAGTGGGGTCGCCTGGCGTGCAGGCTCACCGTCACCGGTGCGCGACGGAGGTCAGCGCACGCTCACCGACGGTTCGCCCGGCTCGGTCATCGTCTCGGCCAACTTCATGGCCTCCTCGATGAGTGTCTCGACGATCTGATGCTCCGGGACGGTCTTGATGACCTCCCCCTTCACGAAGATCTGGCCCTTGCCATTGCCGGACGCCACTCCTAGGTCGGCCTCGCGCGCCTCGCCCGGACCGTTCACGACGCATCCCATGACAGCGACCCGCAACGGGACCTCGAGGCCCTCGAGGCCGGCCGTGACCTGCTCCGCCAGCGTGTAGACGTCCACCTGCGCGCGACCGCAGGACGGGCATGAGACGATCTCAAGTCCGCGTTGCCGGAGGTTCAACGACTCCAAGATCGCGATACCGACCTTGACCTCCTCGACCGGCGGGGCGGACAAAGACACACGGATGGTGTCGCCGATCCCCTGCGACAGCAGTGCACCGAAGGCGGTTGCTGACTTGATGGTGCCTTGGAACGCGGGACCCGCCTCGGTGACACCGAGGTGCAGCGGGTAGTCACACTGCTCGGACAGCAGTCGGTACGCCTGGACCATGATGACCGGGTCGTGGTGCTTGACGGAGATGGCGAAGTCCGTGAAACCGTGCTCCTCGAAGAGCGAGGCCTCCCACAGTGCAGACTCGACGAGCGCTTCGGGGGTCGCCTTGCCGTACTTCGCTAGGAGGCGCGGGTCGAGGCTGCCCGCGTTCACACCGATGCGCAGCGGGGTGCCCGCAGCCGCAGCGGCCTTCGCGATCTCCCCCACGCGACCGTCGAACTGCTTGATGTTGCCCGGATTGACGCGCACCCCTGCGCACCCGGCATCGATGGCCGCGAAGACGTAGCGGGGCTGGAAGTGAATGTCCGCGACCACCGGGATGCCCGACTTGCGGGCGATCTCCGGAAGCGCATCCGCATCGTCCTGGCTCGGCACCGCGACCCGCACGATCTGGCATCCCGCCGCGGTGAGTTCGGCGATCTGCTGCAGCGTTGCGTTGACGTCAGCGGTCAGCGTCGTGGTCATCGACTGCACGCTGATCGGCGCATCACCGCCCACATCGACCGGATGCGAATGGTGCCGCAGGTGCAGGGTGCGGGTCCGCCGCCGCGGCGCAAGAACCGGTGGTGGCGGCGCCGGGATTCCGAGGTCGATGCTCACGCGTGCAGTATCCCGCACCCCGCGAAGTTGCGCCGGTCGGGCGCTCGCTCGTCAGCCCAGCGTGATGGGCTTCACGATGTCGGCGAAGATGACGATCGCACCCATGACGACGAGCAGGCCCGCCACCACATAGGCCACCGGGAGGAGTTTCGCCACGTCCGCCGGACCAGGGTCCGGCCGTCCGCGCAGCCGAGCCAGTCGGCGTCGGATGCTCTCGTACACCGCACCGGCCACGTGGCCACCGTCGAGCGGTAGCACGGGAAGCAGGTTGAACAGGAACAGGAACAGGTTCAGCGACGCGGCCAGCCCGAGGAAGGTCGCGGCCTTCGCCCTGGCCTCCTGGTCCGATGCAAGGATCTCCCCACCGAGTCGACTGACACCGACGACGCTGACCGGACCGTCGATGTCACGCTCGCCGCCGCCGATGAGCGTCTGTGTGACGAGTTCGTAGAGCCGCACCGGCAGGCTCACGAGCGCTTCGGCGGAACGAACCGTGAGGTCCCACATCGCAACGGGAACGCTCGCGAACGACTGTGGCACGAACTCCGACTCCGGGCGCAGGCCGAGATAGCCGGTGCGCTCGGTCTGGCCGGTGGGGCGGCCCCTGTCGTCGATCACCGGACGGTCGATCAGGACGACGTCGACGACCGTGTCGCGCACAACGCCAGCGGGGTCGCGCAGGGTCAGCGTCGCCGGTCCAGCGGGCAGTGCGCGGATCGCGGCCGTCGCCGCGGACCAGTCCGACACGACGTCGCCGTTGATGGCGATGACCGTGGATCCTGGCGTGATTCCGGCCGCAGCGGCCGGTGACGGCGGACTGCCTGTCGGGCATCCGCCGCCCGGCCCCGCCTGGCCACTCGGAGCGGAGGCCGTCGGCGTGCACGGAACCACCGCACCGATGCGCAGCGTCGGCTCGGGGAGGCCGAGGCCGACCAGCACGCCGGCGAAGAGTATGAACGCGAGCACAAGATTCATGAACGGTCCGCCGGCCATGATGATGATGCGCTTCCACGGCGGCAGCCGGTAGAAGACGCGCCGCTCATCCCCCGGGGCGATGTCCTCGAGCGACTGGCGACGCGCGTCCTCGATCAAGGTCGCGAACCGTCCCGTCGTGGCCGCGCGGGCGGTACTGGGGGGCGCACCGGGCGGGGGCGGCAGCATCCCGACCATGCGGATGTAGCCACCGACGGGGATCGCCTTCAATCCGTAGCGGGTCTCACCGCGCAGTCGCGACCACAACGTCGGACCGAAACCGATCATGTACTCGGTGACCTTCACCCCGAAGGCCTTAGCAGGCACCAGGTGACCGATCTCGTGTAGACCGATGGAGGCGACGATGAGGAGGACGAAGAGCGCGATGCCGATGATCTCGATCAGCACTCCGCCACCACCTCCCTCGCGCGCACCCGGGCCCAACTGTCCGCGGCTAGGACGTCGGCCACGGTGAGATCGTTCCGGCCGGGCTCGGCGAACCGCTGATTCCGTCGATGCTCGTCCAGGACGCGCTCAATGGTGTCGACGATGCCGAGGAAGGGCGCCGCACCGGTCAGGAAGGCATCGACACAGACCTCATTGACGGCGTTGAACACCGCTGGCGCTGTGCCGCCCTCCGCAGCGGACTGCCGGGCGAGCCGCACCGCCGGGAAAGCCACTTCGTCGAGCGGCTCGAAGTCCCACCGGACGGCGGTCGTCCAGTCGCAGCCTGGCGCTGCTCCTGGGACACGATCGGGCCAGGCGAGCCCGAGTGCGATCGGGATGCGCATGTCCGGCGGCGAGGCCTGGGCAAGTGATGAACCGTCGACGAACTCGACAAGGCTGTGCACGATCGACTGCGGGTGCACGACCACGTCGATGCGATCGATCGGGACGTCGAACAGCAGGTGCGCCTCGATCAGTTCGAGCCCCTTGTTCACCAGGGTCGCGGAGTTCACCGTCACGAGCGGGCCCATCGACCAGGTCGGGTGATGCAGCGCCTCCGCCGCCGTGACACTCGCCAGGTCCGCACGGGTTCGACCGCGGAACGGACCGCCGCTCGCGGTGAGGACCAGCCGCTGCACCTCCTCGGCCCGACCACCGCGCAAGCACTGCGCGAGCGCCGAATGCTCCGAGTCGACCGGGACGATCTGCCCCGGCCGCGCCGCACGCTGCACGACCGGCCCACCGACGATCAGGGACTCCTTGTTCGCCAGCGCCAGCACAGCGCCCGACTCCAGCGCCGCTAAGGTCGGCACCAACCCCGCCGAGCCCGCCAGCGCGTTGAGTACGACGTCGGTCGGCCACGCCGCCACCTCGGCGGCGGCGTTCGGCCCGGCGATGATCCGCGGCAATGCGAACCGTCCGCGCGCATAGCCCCGACGGTCGGCCTCGGCGTACAACGCAAGTTGCACGTCCTCCACGGCGCTGGACCGGGCGACACCGACGACCTCGACGCCGAACTCCAGGACCGTTGCGACCAGTCCCGCGATGTCCGATCCACCCGCCGCGACTCCCACGACGCGGAACCGCTCGGGATTGCGCCGGATGACGTCGAGTGCCTGGACTCCGATCGACCCGGTACACCCGAGGATCGTGACCGCGCGCACACCCATGCGGACAGTGTGGCCCACGGTCGATCCCGTGGTCGCATCCGACCTCGTGGGCCTACGCTCGTGCCATGACTGCAACGGTCCCCGCCGCCGCGACCGGCGGCCCCGCACTGCCCCAGGAGCGACGCATCGTCACCGAGCTCCCCGGGCCCGTGTCCCGTGATCTCATGGCGCGCCGCCGTGCGGCCGTGTCAGGCGGCGTCGGCGGCACCCTCCAGGTCTTCGCGCGCGCCGCGGGCGGCGGGGTCATCGTCGACGTGGATGGCAACTCGTTCATCGACCTCGGCTCGGGCATCGCCGTGACGACGGTGGGCAATGCGCACCCCGACGTCGCCAAGGCGGTCGCCGACCAAGCGGCGCTGTTCACGCACACCTGCTTCATGGTCACCCCGTACGACGGCTACGTCGAGGTCTGTGAGGCGCTCAACCGCCTTACCCCGGGCGATCACGCCAAACGCTCGGCTCTGTTCAACTCAGGGGCCGAGGCGGTCGAGAATGCCGTCAAGATCGCCCGCGCGGCCACAGTGCGCCAGGCGGTGGTCGTGTTCGAACACGGCTATCACGGACGCACCAACCTCACGATGGCGCTGACCGCGAAGTCGATGCCGTACAAGCACTCCTTCGGTCCGTTCGCACCGGAGGTCTACCGCATGCCCATGTCCTACCCCTTCCACGACGGTCCGCACGGGGGCCGCGAGGTCGCCGCGTGGGCGATCGGACGGATGGAGAAGGAGATCGGTGCGACGTCCATCGCCGCGATCGTCGTGGAGCCGATCCTTGGCGAGGGCGGGTTCATCGTTCCGGCCCCCGGCTTCCTTCCTGCTCTACGCGACTACGCGACCGAGCACGGCATCGTCTTCGTCGCGGACGAGATCCAGACCGGCTTCTGTCGGACGGGCGCATGGTTCGCCTGCGACCACGAGGGAGTCGTCCCCGACCTGATCACGACGGCGAAAGGCATCGCGGGCGGACTCCCGCTCGCGGGTGTCACGGGCCGTGCCGAACTTATGGACGCCGTCCACGTGGGTGGGCTCGGTGGGACCTACGGCGGCAACCCGGTCGCGTGCGCAGCCGCCCTCGCGGCCATCGCCGCGATGGAGGCCGAGGACATGTGCGCGCGCGCCCGCGCCATCGAGACGATCATGCTCGACCGACTACGGGCACTTGCAGCGTCGGATCCGCGCGTCGGCGATGTCCGAGGCCGCGGCGCCATGATTGCGATCGAACTCGTCCAACCCGGCTCCACGACCCCCGACGCCGATCTCACCGGTCGTCTTGCCCGTGCCTGTCACGCCGAGGGTGTACTGGTGCTCACCGCCGGCACCTACGGCAATGTGCTTCGGTTCCTGCCGCCCCTCACCATCCCCGACGCACTGCTCGTCGAAGGCCTAGACGTCCTGGCTGCGGCGCTGCACACCCTCTGATGCGCACGACCCCGGGCTCCACTGGGCGCGGTGGCGGTCTCGCCTACGACCGGCGAGGTAGCGGGCCGGTCGTCGTGATGTTGCACGGGCTTGGATCGTCACGGCGGTGCTGGGACCTCCTCGTGCCGCTGATCTCGGATCGAGCGACCGTGTACACCGTGGACCTACCCGGCCACGGCGAATCCGACTGGGACCACTCGGTGACATCGATCCACCCGCGCGAGCTCGCGGTCGCGGTCGCGGACTGGCTGGACTCGATAGGTGTGGACACGGCCCATGTGGTCGGCAACTCCATGGGCGGGTGGGTCGGCCTCGAACTTGCGGCACTGGGCCGCGCGGGATCGGTCACGGCCCTGTGCCCAGCGGGCTTCTGGGCCGACGACTTCCACCCGTCGACGTCGCTGCCCGAGACCCGGGACCTCGCTCTGTGGCTGCGGCCGGTCCTGCCCGCGCTCATGTCCAGTCGCCTCGCGCGACGCGTCGCCTTCCGCAACGCGGTCGAGCGGCCCGGAAACGTCCCCTTCCACATCGCACTAGATGCGGCGACGGCCCAGATCATGGCCCGCGGATTCGACGCGTGCCTGAACGGTATGACCGGGACCAACGCGAAATGCGCTGTCGATGTCCCCGCGACTGTCCCGATGACCGTCGTCTTCGGCGATCGCGACCGGGTACTCCCCGCACCCGCTTTCCAACGACGGGACCTCGCACCCGGGCATGCCGACTGGCAGGTGTGGTGGCGGTGCGGTCACGCGCCCATGTGGGACGTTCCGGATGCCTGTGCCGCACTCGTGCACCGTCAGCTAGATGCCGCGGTTGCGGACCGCCACGATGGATGGGCCGGCCGGACATGAGGCGCATCCCGTGGGTGTGCGCGGGCATCGCGGTTCTCGCCCAGATCTGCTGGGTCCTTGCATCCGGTCAGGCCCGGCTGGCGTTGACGATCGTCAGCGTCGTCGCGTTCACCCTTGCCAGCGTGAGTCACGCGTGGCTCACCCGCGGGGCCGTGTGGGCCGGGGGTTACCTCGTGATCAGCGTCGGGATCGGCTGGTCGGTCGAGGCCGTCGGCCGCAGCACCGGCATACCTTTCGGCACGTATGACTACACCGACGCGCTGGGCTGGAAGGTCGGCGGTGTACCACTCGTCATCCCGTTGGCCTGGGCGATGATGGCCTACCCGTGTCTCCTCCTCGGACGAACCCTGACCGACTCGCGCGTCTTCACCCCGATACTCGCCGCGTGGACCCTCGCCGCGTGGGACCTCTTCCTCGACCCGCAGATGGTCGGCGAGGGCTACTGGACGTTCACCTTCCCAACCCCTGCCCTGCCCGGTAGCCCCGGGATACCCCTGACGAACTACGCGGGGTGGCTGGGCGTTGCGGTCCTGATGATGGTGGTGCTGGACCGACTGCCCCGCGAACCGAGGTCCGATTGGCGCAGTACCAGTGGGCGCCGTGTAGTGGTGCCCACCGCCCTGCTCACCTGGACCTACTTCTCCAGCGTCCTGGCGAACCTCGCCTTCTTCGGGCGGCCGTGGGTTGCCCTGTGGGGAGCGGTCGGCATGGGCGTTACGGTTCTCCCGTGGCTCTACCGACTCTCGCGCGACCGGGCTCCGGCACCGGCCGCCTCCGGGGTCTCGCCCGCGGCGTAGCGACCGCCGGGGCGCTCACATCGACGGCGATCACGGCGCACACGGCAGTGAACCTCCGCCTCGCCCGCCAGCCCCGACCCACCGGTCAAGTCGTGTCCGAGCGGGTGTCCGTGCTCCTTCCCCTGCGCAACGAGGCTGCGCGCGTCGCTCCGACACTGCGAGCACTTCTCGGCCAGGTGGGCGTGCCCGAACTCGAGATCCTGATCCTCGACGACGGCTCCGATGACGGGACCGCCGACGTCGTTCGTGACGTGGTCGACGCCGATCCGCGCGTGAAGATCATCGACGGCGGTGGCGACGAGCTCCCCGAGGGCTGGCTCGGAAAGGCGTGGGCCTGCCATCGCCTATCCCTCGAGGCAACCGGTGAAGTCCTGGTCTTCATCGACGCCGACGTAGTCCTCCAACCCGGGGCGATTGCCGCGACGGTCACGATGATGCGCGAGGACGACCTCGATCTCCTCTCGCCGTACCCCCGCCAGATCGCCGGCACGGCGATCGAGCGCGCCACGCAGCCGCTCGTCACGTGGTCGTGGCTGGCGACCATGCCGCTCCACCCCGCGGAGCACACCGGCTACCCGTCACTCGCGGCGGCGATCGGCCAGTTCCTGGTGGTCGACGCCGACGCCTACCGCGCCTCGGGAGGCCACACCGCCGTACGCGACGTGATCCTCGAAGACGTCGGGGTCCTGCGCACCCTGAAGCGCCACGGCTTCCGAGGTGTACCCGCGATCGGCAGCGACGTCGCCGAGTGTCGGATGTACGACAGCGCGCGCGACCTCGTCGAGGGCTATACCAAGTCGCTGTGGTCGGCGTTCGGCTCCACACCCGGTGCCATCGGCGCCGTCGGCGTCATGGCGGTGGGCTACGTGCTCCCGCCCATCTTCGCGCTCGCCGCTCGCGACCGACGCACGCGTACCTGGGGACTCATCGGCTATGCCGCCGGAGTCACCGGCCGCTGGCTCGTCGCGCGTCGCACGGGTGAGCGCCGGTGGCCCGACGTACTCGCACAGCCAGCGTCCATAGCGTCGTTCGGCGCGCTCACGGTCGAGTCACTGCGCCGTCGGCGCGCGGGGACGCTG
>JBILVH010000165.1:0-4534 GCA_044370555.1 Candidatus Nanopelagicales bacterium | reverse complement strand
CGGGATCGCAGACTCCCCCGCGGCGTAGACCTCCATGACGACGACGTCGTCGGCGAGGCCGAGTGCACGGCCGAAGTCCGCCGCGAAGGCAGCGGTACGCGTGTAGCGATGCGCCTGGAACGCCACCACGACCCGCCCACCGGCTGCGACCTCGCGGGCGGCGCGCAGCGTCGCCTCGACCTCCGTCGGGTGGTGCGCATAGTCGTCGAAGACACGGATGCCGTTCGCGGTGCCGCGGTACTCGAACCGGCGCTTGGTCCCGCTGAAGGCCGCGAGACCGTCCGCCAGCACGGGTGCGGCGAACCCGAGGCCCACCCCGGTCGCGAGTGCTGCTGTCGCATTCGCCACGTTGTGCACACCGGGCACCTGGAGTGCGGTTCGAGCGATCCGCACACCGCGGTGGATCACGTCGAAGGTCCGGCCGCGCCCGCCCCCGTGATGCGTCTCGAACCGGAAGTCCGCGTCGGGGGTCGCGCCGTAGGTCCGGACGTCGACACCGCTGGCGGCGGCCCGCTCCGCGAGGGCGCGGCCACCTGGATCGTCGACACACACCACCGCGAACCCGTCGACGCCGGCCAGGAACGAGTCGAACGCCGCCTCGATATCCCGCAGGGAGGCGTACTGATCGAGATGGTCTGCCTCCACGTTCGTCACGATCCCTACGACGGGCGACAGGTGCAGGAAGGATCCATCTGATTCGTCGGCCTCGACGACGAAGATGTCCCCGCTGCCGAGGTGGGCGTTAGCGCCAGACTCGTGCAGTTCGCTACCGATGACGAAGCTCGGGTCGGCCCCGCAATGCTGGAGCGCGACGGTGACCATCGACGTCGTCGTGGTCTTGCCGTGGGTCCCTGAGACCGCGACGGGGCGATGGCCGCGCATCAGGGCCCCGAGGGCGGCCGCACGGCTGAGGACCGGCACACCGCGCGCCTGCGCCGCCCTGACCTCCGCATTGGAGTCCGCGATCGCCGATGAGACGACCACGGTGTCGACCGCACCGGACTCGACGTACGCCGGGTCGTGCCCGACCTGCACCGAGGCACCGAGTGCCCGCAGGGCGGCCAGGCGCCTCGAGTCCTTCGCGTCGCTGCCCGACACCCGGACCCCGCGCGCGAGCAGCACGCGGGCGATGGCGGACATCCCGGCACCGCCGATGCCGAGAATGTGCACGCGGCCGAGCCCGAGGTCAGGGCGGCCCGCGCCGGTCATCGGCCGCCTCCCGCGCTGCGGGCGTCGGCGGCGCCTAGGGCGCGCTCGACCAGGTCGGCTAGTCGCTCGGCGCCATCGCGGATCCCGAGCCCGCGAGCGGCGGTGGACATCGCGCCCAGGCGACGCGGGTCCGCTAGCACCTCCGCGACAGCATCACGCAGCGCCTCACCCGAGATGGCGGAGTCCTCGATCATCGAGCCGCCGCCGGCCTGCACGATCGGTGCTGCGTTGAGCGCCTGCTCACCGTTGCCGACGGCGAGCGGCACATAGATCGCGGGCAGGCCCACCGCGGTCACCTCCGCGCACGTCATCGCACCCGCCCGGCAGACCGCAAGGTCGGCGGCGGCGTAGGCGAGGTCCATCCGGTCGATGTAGGCGAGCGGCAGGTATCGACCGGGCACCTCGGGCAGCGCGGAATCGATGTTCTTCGCACCGACCGCATGGATCACGGAATACCCGGAGGCAAGCAGATCATCGAGCGCGGCATCGACTGCGGCATTGAGTCGCTGCGCGCCAAGGGATCCGCCGAAGACGAGCACGACCGGGGCGTCCGCGGGCAGTCCGAACATCTGCCGGGCCCCGCTGCGCACGCCACCGCGATCGAGCCCGGCGATCGCCGGCCGGAGCGGCATCCCGACGTGTACGGCGTCGGGAAGTGCACCGGGTACGTTGACCGCGCGCCACCGCGTCATCCGTGCGCCGATGCGGTTGGCGAGACCGGCACGGGCGTTGCCCTCGTGCACCACGATCGGCAGGTGCGCGCGGCGGGCGGCGAGGTATGCGGGTAGCGCCACATAGCCGCCGAATCCGACGACGACCTCAGCGCCGGTATCCCGGATCGCCGCCCTGCCCGCGGCCACGGCAGCACGCAATCGTCCCGGCAGACGGGCGAGATCCGCTGAGGGGCGACGCGGTAGGGGTACGGCGGGCATTAGGTGCAGGGGGTAACCGCGGGCGGGGACGAGGCTTGCTTCGAGGCCGCCGGAGGTCCCCACGGCGCTGATCTGCGCATCGGGGTGGCGGGCGCGAAGCGTGTCGGCGAGGGTGAGGGCCGGTTCGACGTGGCCAGCCGTGCCCCCGCCGGCGAGGAGCACGCGCATCAGGTCGCCCGCTGCTCGGCTTCGGTTCGCGCGAAGGACATCAGCATCCCGAGCGCCATCAGCGTCGGGATGAGCGAAGAGCCGCCGTACGACACCAGCGGGAGGGTCACCCCCGCGATGGGGAGCAGGCCGAGGACGCCGCCGAGGTTGATGACCGCCTGGACGACCAGCCACGAGCCGACACCGGCGGCGGCGAGGCGCACGAACTGCGACGAGGTGCCCTTCGCCAGTTGGAAGGTGCAGAACGCGATCAGCCCGAAGACGAGGAGCAGGGCGACTGTGCCGATGAGACCGAGTTCCTCGCCCACCACGGAGAAGATGAAGTCGGTATGGGCCTCCGGCAACGACCCCCACTTCTCCCGGCTCGCACCGAGGCCGACGCCGAACCAGCCGCCGGTGCCGAGGGCGTACTGCCCCTGGGTCAACTGGTACGAGTCGCCGAGCGGGTCGGCCGAGGGGTTGAGGAACGACGAGAAGCGGCTCATGCGGTGCGGAGCGATCACCGTGAGGGCCACCACGCCACCGGCGAAGATCACCCCGAGACCGGCGAAGAGGCGCAGCGGCGCCCCGGCCGCGAAGAGCACACCGGCCATGATCGCCGCCAGCATCAACACGTTGCCGAAGTCGCCGCCGAGGAGGACTAGACCGATGGTGAGTGCCGACATCGGCACGAGCGGGACGAGCAACTCGCGCCAAGTCTCGGGCGGCCGCCCGCGCCGGGTGATCACGTGCGCACCCCACAGCGCGAGGGCGAACTTCGCGAACTCCGCGGGCTGCACCCGCACGGGCCCGACTTCGATCCAGTTGCGCTGCCCCATCGACTCGACGCCGATACCCGGGACGAGCACGGCGACGAGGAGCACGATCGCACCGATCATCACCGGCCACGCGAACCGGCGCCAGGTGCGCTGCGGCAGCCGGGTTGCCACGGCCATGGCGATCAACCCGATCGCGGCGAAGACCGCCTGGCGCTGCGCGAGTGTGTAGACCGACCCGGTCTGCTTGAGACTGAGGATGCTCGACGCGGACAGCACCATGACCACCCCGAGGAGGAGCAGGAGCAGCGTCGCCCCGAGGAGGAGGTGGTAGAGACCCGACGGACGCTGGAAGATCCGCAGGGCCGCGGGGCCGGTCGAGGCCCGTCGCTGGGGCGCCGTGGTGGTCATGCGGCCCGCTCCGCGAGTCGGTGGACGGCGGCGGCGAACTCGTCGCCGCGATGGCCGTAGTCGCGGAACATGTCCCACGATGCGCAGCCGGGTGCCAACAGGACGGCGTCCCCGGGCCGCGCAAGGCGCGCGGCGGCCGAGACGACATCGTCCATGACGCCAGTGTCGGTCCGGCCGAGGTCGACGACCGGGACCTCGGGCGCGTGTCGCGCGAGCGCATCGGCGATGAGCCCCCGGTCCACGCCGATGAGGACCACCCCGCGCAGCCGGTGCCGCTCCGCCACCACGAGGTCGTCGAATGACTGTCCCTTCGCCTGTCCGCCGGCGATCCATACCGCGTGTTCGAACGCGCGCAGGCAGGTTTGCGCCGCGTGCGTGTTGGTCGCCTTGGAGTCGTCGACGTAGACCACATCCGCCACGGTCGCGACGCGCGCGATCCGGTGCGCCGCTGGCACGAAGTCAGCGAGACCGCCGCGCACCGCCTCCGGCCCGACGCCGTACGCGCGAGCCAGCGCCGCGGCCGCCAGGGCGTTGGCGATGTAGGGCGGCGCAGCCGACCGCACGTCGTCGACGGTCGCGAGTTCGACCGCCGCCGCACTGCCGCTCGGGCCGAAGGCGCGGTCCACCAGGAGACCGTCCACGACACCGAGCATGGCGGGTCCGGGTGCGCCGAGGGTGAATCCAACAGCCCGACAGCCCTCGACGACGTCGGCGTCCTCAAGCATCGCGCGCGTCACCGGGCTGTCGGCGTTGTAGACGGCGACCGATGTGGTGCCCTCGTAGACGCGCGACTTCTGCCAGCGGTACTCCGCGAGCCCCGCATCGCCACCGCCGAAGAAGTCGACGTGGTCCGGTGCGAGGTTCAGGCACGCCGCCGCGAAGGGGTGCAGGCCCCGGACGAAGGGCATCTGCGTCGCACTCACTTCGACGGCTAGCACATCGAGGTCGTCGCGGACGACCGCGTCGATGATGGGGGTGCCGATGTTGCCGACGGCCAGGGTGCGCGCACCGGATGCCCGCAGCATCGACTCGAGCATCAGGGTCGTCGTGGTCTTGCCG
>JBILVH010000164.1:0-4557 GCA_044370555.1 Candidatus Nanopelagicales bacterium | reverse complement strand
ACGCGTCTCCCTGTGCTAGTCCTTGGATCGTCGTGATCGCTGCCCCGTCGGCCTGGACCGCGAGCACACTGCAGGACTTCACGCTCCTGCCGTTGAGGAGCACGGTGCACGCACCGCAGTTCGAGGTGTCGCACCCGACGACCGTGCCCACCTTGCCGATGTCCTCGCGCAGCCAGTGCACGAGTAGGCGCCGAGGCTCGACCGTGCTTTCGTAGGTGGCACCGTCAACGGTCACCGAAATCGGAATCATCACTGACCTCGCTTCTCCTGGTCCGGCGGCCCCGCGCCGCCACCGCGATGGCCCGACGCTAGGTGTGCGACCCATTCCGCCGCGGCGGAACGCACAAACATCCGATGAATCCGCGGCACTAGGCTGGCGCGGTGACGACGCACCGGCCGGTCCTGGTGGTGGACTTCGGCGCCCAGTACGCCCAATTGATCGCCCGACGCGTCCGCGAGGCCGATGTGTACTCCGAGATCGTCTCGCACACCGTTCCCGTCGCCGAGCTGCTGCGCCGGGACCCGGCCGCCATCGTGTTGTCCGGCGGCCCGGCGAGCGTGTACGCCGACGGCGCCCCGTCGATCGACCCGGCGCTGTTCGAAGCCGGCGTGCCGGTGTTCGGTATCTGCTACGGGTTCCAGGCGATGGCTGCCGCACTCGGCGGCGAGGTCGCTCGCACCGGGGCCAGCGAGTACGGCGCGACACCCCTCACCGTCACCGGCTCGGAGGGGCTGTTCGCCGACCTTCCGGTGGAGCAGACGGTGTGGATGTCCCACGGTGACAGCGTCACCCGCGCCCCGGCAGGCTTCGCGGTGACCGCGGCCAGCCCGGGCGCCCCGGTGGCGGCCTTCGAAGACCTGTCCCGCCGTCTCGCCGGGGTGCAGTTCCACCCGGAGGTGGTGCACAGCGCCTACGGCCAGGAGATCCTGCGTCGCTTCCTGCACGGGATCGCTGGGATCCGGCCGGAGTGGACCACCTCGGGCGTGATCGAGGAGCAGGTGGCCGCGATCCGCGCGCAGGTCGGCACCGGACGGGCCATCTGCGGGCTGTCCGGCGGGGTGGATTCCGCTGTCGCCGCCGCGCTGGTCCAGCGCGCGATCGGGGACCGGCTCACCTGCGTGTTCGTCGACCACGGGCTCCTGCGCGAGGGCGAGGCCGAGCAGGTGGAGCGCGATTTCGTCGCCGCCACCGGCGTACGCCTTGTGGTCGTGGATGCTGCGGAGCGTTTCCTCGGAGCGCTCGCCGGGATCAGTGACCCCGAGACCAAGCGCAAGATCATCGGCCGCGAGTTCATCCGGGTCTTCGAGCAGGCCGCCCGCGACCTCGCGGCCGAAGGCGTCGAGTTCCTCGTCCAGGGCACCCTCTACCCCGACGTGGTCGAGTCAGGCCACGGATCCGGCACCGCGACGATCAAGAGCCATCACAACGTCGGGGGCCTGCCCGAGGACCTCGCGTTCGCCCTGGTCGAACCGCTGCGCACGCTCTTCAAGGACGAGGTGCGCGCCGTGGGCCTGCAACTCGGCCTGCCGCGCGAGATCGTCATGCGGCACCCGTTCCCGGGTCCGGGTCTTGCGATCCGGATCGTCGGCGCCGTCGACGCGGATCGACTGCGGATCCTCCGCCGCGCGGATCTCATCGCGCGCGAGGAGCTCACCGCGGCAGGTCTTGACTCGGCGGTGTGGCAGTTCCCGGTAGTCCTGCTCGCCGATGTGCGATCGGTCGGCGTACAAGGGGATGGCCGGACCTACGGTCACCCCATCGTTCTGCGACCGGTGGAGAGCGAGGATGCCATGACCGCTGACTGGGCCCGACTCCCGTATGACGTGATCGCGCGTATCTCGACCCGGATCACGAATGAGGTCGCCGAGGTCAACCGCGTCGTACTCGACGTCACGAGTAAGCCCCCCGGCACCGTCGAGTGGGAGTAGCCGTTCGCACGCGTGACGTCACGGGCCGTCCGAGAACGCCGCATCGCACCGCGCATCAGGCACTCGTCGGTGTCAGACTCGTGAAGTGGTGTCCCGGCGGGCGGTAGGTGCGGTCTTCGTGGCCGCGTTGATCGGCGCCGTGGCCGCCGTGCTGCCGTCACCGGGTGTTACGCCCGCTGGGGCCGCGCCTCCCGATGGGGAGTCCTCGCCCGTCCGATCCGTACGCCTCGACCTGTACGCCGGGATACAGCCGGCTGCGGCCGCCGTCGGCTCGGTCACGGATCGCACTCTCGTCACCGCTGATGGACTGCGGCGCACCTATCGGCTTTTCGTGCCCGCAGGTCTGACGGGCAAGGCCCCGCTGCTCATCGCCCTTCACGGAGGCCTGGGGAGCGGATCACAGTTCGAATCCACTAGCGGCTTCAACGGGCTGGCGACCGCCAACGGTTTCCTCGTCGCCTATCCCGACGGTGTCGCGCGCTCAGCAGACGGCAGCGGTGGGGTTCGCACCTGGAATGCCGGGAAGTGTTGCGGTCCCGCGGTCACGCGCAAGGTTGACGACGTCGCCTTCCTCCGGGCCGTCGTGAGGGATGTCGCTGCGATCCGGATGGTCGATCGATCGAGGGTCTACGCCGTCGGCCACAGCAACGGCGGAATGATGGCGCTTCGCCTCGCATGCACAGCGTCCGGGGTTTTCGCCGCCGTGGGGGTCCAGTCGGCATCCCTGGAGGTCCCGACGTGCACGTCGCGACATCCGGTGTCGCTCCTGCAGATTCACGGGACCGCCGACACCAACATCCCTCTTGCCGGGGGGAGCGGATCAGGAATCGCGGGAGTCGCCTTCGCCCCGCCCCGTCAAGCAGCACAGCGGATGGCGCGGATTGCTCAGTGCCGGTCGAAGCCTGTCCGACTGCGTGACACGTCGAGGCGCGACCTGGCCCTGAACCGCTGGACATCGTGTGCGTCGGGAACTGACGTACGGTTCCTGACCGTTCGAGGTGCGGGTCACGCATGGATGGGTCGACCCTCGTCGTCGCCGTGGGCCGACGCCTACATGGGCGCCCCCTACCCCGGGTTGGACTCCAGCCGCGCCTTGTGGGCCTTCCTCTCCACCCACCGGCGCGCGTGAGGACGCTGTCACGGTGATGTGCCCGGGCCAGCCCGGTCGGCCGCTCCCCGATGAAGGCCGTCGTCGGGCGGTGATCCGGTCTAGCCGGTCCAGAAGACGGCGATGATCACATTGGCGAGGGTGAGGGCGCCGATCGTCCCCCACAGACCCACCTGTGCGCCGCCGCGGCGGTACCCGATGAAGGCCAGGACGCCGACCACCAGGGCAACCGCCAACTTCACGGTGATCTTGACGTGATTCACGGGGTCGTCCCCGACCAGCCCCGCGGAGGCGATGCCCACGAGGAGCACACCCGTCACGATCTGGACGAGTGCGCCATGCCACATCGCCGGATTGACCCCCTTCTCCGCGCTGCGCATCTGCACGAGGAAGCCCCCGAGCAGGCTGGCAAGGCCGATGAAGTGCAGGACGACGAGCGCGTTGTACACGATGGTCACAGGGGCAGCGTAACCGGACCGCGGGGGTTGCCCGCGTCACTGACACCCGTGGGAAGCCCTAGGCGGTCTTTGCGATGACGTACCCCTCGGCCAGGCGACCCTCGGGGAGTCCGGCCGCCGCGGCGGTCGCAGCCATCCAGGTCCGCACCCGCTCCACGAGATCGTCCATGTGCGCGGTCTGGCTCACATGGGCGCGCAGCGCCGCGATCTTGCGGTCGAACTGGTCGGTGACGTCCACGAAGTGTGTCGGGCTCGCGCTCGCAAGCACCCACACCTCGGGTACGACCCACGGCTCGAGGCCCTCGTCCGCCAGGAGTTCGGGGTAGGCAAACGGATTGCGCGCATCCGGGTACACCGCGCAGATTGCAGCCTCGCCCGCCGCGAGGTGGTCCGGGTGCGACGACGCGATCCGGTTCCAATTGCGTTCGGGGGACTGGATGATCATCCGGTCGGGCCGCACCTGGCGGATGACACGGCTGATGTCACGTCGCAGGTCATTGCTCACTGCGAGGTAACCGTCGCGGTACCCGAGGAAGTGGACGTCGGTGACCCCGAGGACCTCGCCAGCGGCGACCTGCTCGGCCCGCCGAATGGCCGGGATCTGCTCGCGCGGCACAGTCGGATCGAACCCACCCGCATCGCCGTCGGTGATGATGCAGTAGGAGACCACGGTGCCAGCATCCGTCCATGCGGCGACGGTCCCGCCTCCCCCGAAGTCGATGTCATCCGGATGGGCCATGACGACGAGGGCGCGCTCAACGGGGGGTGGTGTTCCAGGGGGCACACCCCCATCCTTGCCCACGGGCTGGCAGCCGGGCCTGCATCAGGGGCACGTCACCTCCCGGGATCGGGGTGCGGCCCGACCTAGACTGGCCGGATGTCCGGTATGAGCGGGCGCAGGTACGCCGTCCTGGTGGCCGCAGTGGCAGCCTCGGTTGCCCTGGTCGCCGGGCTGCCGGGCCTCGCCGCACCCGCGCGGTCCGCTCCGACGCCGACCACACCCATCGGGCTGCCCACCGAGCTTGAGCCCCTCGCCGACTATCAGGGGCAGGGCATCTGCTC
>JBILVH010000163.1:0-4569 GCA_044370555.1 Candidatus Nanopelagicales bacterium | reverse complement strand
GCCGCGAGCGGCGGAGCAGTGCCCGATGCGGCCGCGGTGCTCGTGGACGACCGCGTCGAATGCGACTACCGGACACTCGTCCATCGCGTGGCAGCGCGGGCCGGAGCGCTGCGTGCTCGCGGTGTGAAGCCGGGTGACCGCGTCGCGATCTACTCGACCAATCGTCCGGACTACCTCGAGGTCCTCTACGCCATCTGGTGGTGCGGCGCTAGTGCGGTGCCCCTCAGCAGCATGCTGCACCCGCGCGAGGTTGCCGAACTGCTCTATGACTGTGCGGCGGTCACGTGCTTCGTGTCGGAGGATGTTGCCGGCGGCCTCGACGGTGCCCTGCCGATCGTGCTGCTCGATGCGGGCGAATCCCGAGCAGCGCGTGGACATTCCCCCATTGAGTGTGCCGAGCGTGCACCCGAAGACGCGGCGTGGATCTTCTACACGAGCGGGACGACCGGGACACCCAAGGGAGCGACCCTGTCCCACGGCAACCTGCTGGCAATGGCCATGGCGTACCTCGCGGACGTCGAGTGGGTGGACGAGCGCTCCGGCCTCCTCCACCTCGCCCTGCAAAGTCACGCGTCGGGGCTGTTCGCCCTACCCTTCGTGGCCCGCGGTGCGGCCCAGGTCGTGCCCACGCGCACCGATCCGGATCACGTCGCGGCGCTGCTCACCGCGCGGGAGCGGCTCACATTCTTCGCACCACCGATCATGATGCGTAGGCTCTCGGCCGCACCCGCGATCGCATCCGCACCGGTCGAACGAATGGGCACCCTGCTCGTTGGTGCAGCGCCGGTCTACGCCGACGATCTCCGAGCGGCCATGTCGACGTTCGGCCAGCGCATCTGGAACGGCTACGGCCAAGGTGAGACGCCATGCACGATCACCGCGATGTCGCCCCGCGCCATGGCTGCTGCTGCCGCTGCGGGCGACGAGGACCTACTGCGCTCAGTGGGCGTCCCGCGCATTGCGACGCAGGTCCGTGTCGTGGACCCTGACGATCGGCCCCTGCCCGACGGCGAAGTCGGAGAGGTGGTCGTCGCGGGCCCCACGGTCATGTCCGGCTACCTCAACCGACCGGACGCCACGGCGGAGACGCTGCGCGGCGGCTGGCTGCACACCGGTGATCTCGGCTGTTTCGTCGACGGACACCTGACGTTGCTGGACCGGAGCAAGGACCTCGTGATCAGCGGTGGCGCCAACATCTATCCGCGCGAGGTCGAAGACGTGCTGCTGCAGGAGCCGACGGTGGCGGATATCGCGGTCATCGGCGTACCCGATGATGAATGGGGCGAGCGCGTTGTGGCTGTGGTGGTACCCGCGGACGGGTGCACGATCGACCCGGCCAGACTCGACGCCTACTGTCTGTCGACGATGGCGCGGTACAAGCGTCCCAAGGAGTACGTCGCCGTGGATTCCTTGCCGCGCAACGGAGCCGGCAAGGTCCTGAAGCGCGAACTTCGTGAGCAACTCGCGGCGCGGCCATGAGGACCGTGTCGTACTGTCCGGGTGCGTACCGTCTTTGCCCGCACTGATCCACCGTCCGATGCACTACCGCAGCACCGCTGCGCACAATGATTGGAGAGCCCGTGCCGCACATTGACTTCCTCGACGAGACCCTGCGCGATGGTCAGCAGAGTCTGTGGGGCATGCGCATGCAGGCGGCGCACGCGCTCCCGATCGCAGGTGTCCTGGACCGCACGGGGTTCAGCCGCATCGACCTCGCCGCATCGTCCTTCATGGAAGTGCTGATCAAGTTCTGCCGCGAGGACCCCTGGGAGGGTCTCGACCTGATCATGGGGCAGATCAAGCACACGCCGACGCGTGGTGGCATGCGTTCCAATGCAGCGGTCAGCATGGGCATCACCCCGCCCGACCTGATGGACGCCTGGATGCGGCAGCTGAACCGGCACGGCGTGCGGTCGTTCTGGATATACGACGTCCTCTACAACTTCCACAACATCGACCGCCTCGCGAACGTAGCGAAGGAGTTCGGCTCGGAGATCGCGGGCACCGTCTTCTTCACGCAGTCACCCGTACACACCGATGAACTGTTCGAAGGTCAGGTTCGACAGATGGCGGCGATCCCCGGCGTCGACACGATCCTGTTCTATGACACCGCGGGCGTATTGAGCACCGACCGGATCCGGACTCTTGTTCCGCGCATCGTCGCAGCCGCCGGCGGCAAGCCGGTCGAGATGCACTCGAACAACCTCATGGGGGTGTCCGCGCTGGCCTACTGCGAGGCGATCCAGCACGGCGTGACCGTGCTGCACACGGCTAGTCGGCCGATGGCCAACGGGCCGTCGACGCCGTCGACCGAGGTGATGGTGCGCAACATCGAGGCACTCGGCTTCAGCCACAGCCTGGACACCCGGCTCTTCGCACCGGTCGCGGAACATATGGAGAAGGTCGGTAAGGCGATGGGGTACTTGGTCAACCAGTACGCCGAGTACGACCTGTTCAATGTGCAGCACCAGATCCCGGGCGGCATGACGGGGACGCTGAAGGCGCAACTCGCGCAGTACGGGATGTCCGACCGGTTCACCGACGTGCTGGAGGAGACCGCGCGCGTACGACGCGAACTCGGCTACCCGATCATGGCGACCCCGGTCAGCCAACTCGTGGGCATCCAGGCCGTGCTCAACATCGTGACGGGGGAGCGGTACTCCGTCGTGCCCAAGGAGAACCTGATGTACGCCGCGGGCTTCTACGGCAACCCACCCGCGCCCATCGATCCCGAGGCGATGGACCGCATGATGTCCAGCCCCCAGTGGGCCGAGGTCGTGGCCAGCCCGCCGGAGGAGCCGTCGATTGAGGAGTTGCGCACGCGCTACGGCACGACGGATGACGACGAGCTGATCCTGCGGTTCCTCGTACCGGAGACCGATCTCGACGCGATGCGTGCGGCCGGGCCGGTGAAGCAGCACTTCCCACTCGCCTCGCCCGAGGTCGACCAAGTGCTCGGTCTGCTCAAGGCCGTCGATACGCCGTACGTGCGGGTCACGACGGAGCAGATGGACCTCGAACTACGCAAGAGCCCCTGACCCCCAGCAGCCGCCAACCCCGCCATTCCTCACGGTGTCAAAACGCTCCATAAAACGGGTCGTTTTGACACTGTGAGGTCGGCTAGGACAGCAGGTCGGCGCCGCCGTGCACGTAGTACAGCTGCCCGGTGATCATGCTCGCCTCGGGCGAAGCGAGGAAGCGCACGAGCGGCGTGTAGTCGTCGGCCTCGACCAGCCTGCGCATCGGGCTCTTGGCCCGCGTTGCCTCGAGCACGGCGTCGGTGTTGTCGCCGAACACCGTACGCAGGGCCCCGGTGTCCTGCGCACCGGGCGCGAAGGCGTTGACGCGGATGCCGTCGGGTGCGAGCTCGACGGCGAGGTAGCGGACGAGTGATTCGGCGAGGGCCTTGGCCGGTCCGAGGGAGCCGTAGCCCGGGTAGACCGCCCGCGCACCACGGCTGGTGAGGTAGAGCACCGTGCTGCCCCGCTGCATGAGGGGCCGCGCCGCCTTGACCAGCCAGAGCAGGGAGGTGCCGTTGGCGTCGAGCGCGTGCCGGACGGCCTCGGTGTCCATCTCGAGCAGCGGCCCGGTCATGACGTGGGCCACGCTATGGATCACCTGGGTGACGGGGCCGCCTAGATCGCGGGCCGCGGCCACCAGCGCCTCGGCCCCCGCCGGTGATCCCATGTCGGAGCGCACCGCCACCGCACGCACCCCGAGGTCGGTCAGCTCCGCGGCCCGCGCCTCGGCGGCCTCGGTGTTCGAGTGGTAGCCGAGCACGATCGCGCCGTCGTCCGCGGCAATGGCCCGCGCGATGTCCCAGCCGATCCCGCGGCTGCCGCCCGCAACGATGATCGTCATGTCTACCTCCTTCGTGAACCGTCCTCAGACGTCCGATGTTGCCCCAGGTTGTCGGTGCGACCCTAGCCCTGGCACGTCCCTGCCGGCCAGAGCCCCGAGGGCCCGGGACCTCTTCCCGACTTGGGGAGAAACAGGTAGGTTGTCCCGACAGCCGCCGGCGTCACGACCGGGTGGGCGACCCCGGCGATGTGCCGATGGTCCGCGCATCCATCCGATGTCTGCGGAGTTTGCACCCAAGGGTTGAAGGAACGAGGAGGAGGTGTCATGAGCGAGCCCAGGATTCTCGGGGATAAGTGGGGCAAGCCCGCCATGAGCGAAGTGCTGGAGTTCTATCACTCCGCGATTCGCAAGCTCGTCGCCGAGAAGTTCGCGGCGTCGGGGAAGACCTGGCAGGAGGCCGTGCAGGATCCGTCGTTGGAATTGACGCGGGCCGACTTCGAGAAGATCGAGGCCGATCTGTTGGCCACGGGCTACCGCTTCACGATGTCCGCGCAGGTCTCCATCGAGGAGGAGCCCGAGAAGTACAAGCCGATCGCCGGCGTGGGTGACTCAGGCAACCAGCCGCGTGACGAGCAGGGCCGGCTCGTGGTGGGCACCGGCGACAACGTGTTCCAGGCCGATGACATCGTCGGCACCGCCCGCTTCATCGGCACGGTCGAGGTCGTGATGGACATGCTCCTGAACGGTGTTCCCGAGGGCACTATCGCC